>NZ_JBSNCE010000049.1:0-26264 GCF_053764755.1 Rhodococcus sp. 2H158 | reverse complement strand
AAACCCCGCCCCCCGAGCCCATGGTGCGCCGAGCCGAGACCGGATCGATGCTGCGTGCGCCCGGAACAGATGCGGTTCAGGCCGGCTTGAACCGCGGGATGGCATATTGTTCGTCATCGTCCACCGGGTCGAAGGTGACGGTGACCGGCATCCCGATCTCGACCTCGTCGGGTGCACATCCGACGATATTGCTCATGATTCGCGGCCCTTCGGCCAACTCCACGTAGGCAAGGACGAACGGCGCCGACTTCGAATAGGAGCGCTCCCCGCGGTGCACCGTCGTGTGGCTGTATACCGACCCCTTCCCCGATGCCTCCACCCATCGTGTGGGTGCCTGATCGACGGGGCAGTACGGTCGCGGGATCCAGACGTAGGTGCTGCATTCTTCGCACCGGGTGAGCAGCAGCCTACCCTCGGCAGCACCGCGCCAGTAGGGCTCGGTATCGACATCGAAGACGGGTTCGCCACTGGGCAGGCCCGAACCGTTCTGTCGGGCGTTGTCCGTCATGAGTCCTCCTGTCCGAGAATGAGTGTCGCACTGCCCATACGGCTCCCGAGCCAGCCGCCGGTACCGTGGACGAGGGCGAGCTGGACGTCGGGAACCTGAACGGCCGGATGCGTCTCGCCTCGCAGCTGCCGGACGGCCTCGATGAGGCGCGTCATCCCCCCGCGATTGCCGGGATGGTTGTTGCACAACGACCCGCCGTCGGTGTTCAGAGGCAATCCACCATGCGGGGCCTGCAGACGGCCGTCGAGAACAAATCGACCTCCTTGACCCTTTTCGCAGAACCCCAAGTCCTCCAGGGTTTCCACGACGGTGATGGTGAACGAGTCGTAGACGGAGGCGTAGTCGATGTCACCCGGGGTCACACGTGCCTCCGCGAACGCCCGCGGACCGGACCACACGGCTCCGGTGTACGTGAGATCGATCGGCGCGCGCCCGGTGTGCTTGGGCGCCTCGCCCGCTCCGAGCAACTTCACCCCGCGGCGATCGAGTCGCCGCGCTACCTCGGGACTCACCACCACGACCGCTCCTCCGCCGTCGGTGATCACACAGCAGTCGAGCAGGTGCAGAGGCTCGGCAATGAAACGGGAGTCGACGACCTCCTCGACCGTGACGACCTTGCGCAGCAGCGCGTTCGGGTTGTGCTGCGCATGGGTGGAAGCAGCGACCTTCACTTCGGCAAGTTGCTCGGAGGTCGTACCGAATTCGTACATGTGACGTCGCGCCGCCAATGCGTACGACGCCGGGTTGCTGTGCCCGTAGGTCTCCTCGAACGGAAATGCGGGGTTGTCCTGTGCGGGAGCACGCCGACGTCCGCTGCGCGGCCGTCCCCCCATCGTGATCAGCGCGACCGAGCACTTGCCGGTGGCGATGGCCTGGGCGGCGTGCGAGACGAGCGCGACGTAGGACGACCCTCCGTAGTCGGTCGAATCACAATGACGGACAGGAAGGCCCAGATAGTCCGCCATCGCTATAGGGCCGCCGGGAGCGTCTCCGGCGCAGAAATACCCATCGACGTCGGCTGTAGTCAGTCCGGCGTCGCGGAGCGCACCCTTGGCGACTTCGGCGTGTATCTGGGCGACGGACTTGTCGGGTAGGTCGCGCCCCGGGTGCTCGTAGGCGCCCACGATATACGCGGCACCTCGAAGGGAAATCGTCATCTTGCGCTCCGTCAGGTCCGAGGGCCGCCGGCCACGTAGATCACTTGGCCGTTGATCATGGACGCATCGTCACTGCAGAGGAGTGCGATGGCACCCGCGATGTCTTCCGGCTGAGCGACGCGCTTCATGGGATTGCGGTCTACGGCACGCTGCTTGTAGACCTCGAAGTCGACACCCTGTGCCTTGGCCGTGGCCCGGATCATCGCAGTCTCGACGAACCCCGGCGCAACGGAATTGACGTTGATATTGAACTTGCCGAGTTCGAGAGCATGCGTCTTCGTCAGTCCTTGGATGCCGGCCTTCGCCGCAGCGTAGTTCGACTGCGCCGTGTTTCCCAGCGCCGCGACGCTGCTGACGTTGACGATCTTTCCCCATTTCTGCTCAACCATGTGCGCTTGGGCCGCGCGCGTGCAGTTGAAGGTACCTCGAAGGTGGGTGTCGATCACCGTGTCCCAGTCGTCGTCGGACATCTTGAACAGGTAGTTGTCGCGCAGCACACCGGCGTTGTTGACGAGCACCCCGACGGGGCCCAACTCGCTCTTCGTCTGCGCAACCGCGGCGTTGACGGCCTCGCTCGAGGAGACGTCGCACCGCAGGGCGATCGCCTTTCCGCCCGACTCGCGGATCGAGGACGCAACTTCCTCTGCGCCGTCGAGATTCATGTCGACGACCGCCACATCGGCACCCGCGCGGGCAAGCCGCATCACCGTTGCGGCGCCGATTCCTTGTGCGGCGCCGGTCACGAAAGCCACGCGACCGTTGAGATCAACCATGGTGTCTCCTTTGTTTACTCATCCGATTCGTCCGTAGGTGGATCGTTCCGTCGATCAAGACTGTGGTGGGTGACGATCGAGGAAGTGGCCGGTCAGCCTGCCGCGATCGAGCACTATGGCGCCGGCGTCGTTCAGCACACGAAAGACGACGCTCTCTTCGGTGCGCCACACGCGGACGACGAGTGTGTCTCCCGGGAAGACCGGTCTCGTGAAGCGAGCCGAAATGGAGCCGAAACGAGCCGGGTCACCGTCGAGCAATCGATTCGTCAGAACGCGGGTCGCAATTCCGTAGGTGGCCAAGCCGTGAAGGATCGGTCGCGGAAAGCCGGCGGCACCGGCGGCCGCAGGATCGGAGTGAAGCGGATTTCGGTCACCGCTGAGCCGGTAGAGCAGTGCCTGGTCCGGACGCGTCGGCACGACGATGGATTCGTGCGGGTCACCGAGTGGCTCACTCCACGGCGTGCCACCACTCGGGTCACCGTGCTGACCACCGAAGCCGCCCTCACCGCGGATGAAGTATCCCAGTCTGGTGGAGACGACCGGTTCCCCCGTCGTGGTGTCGACCGCCTCCGTCTCCATGTGTACGAGTGCACCCGACCCCTTGTCGGCGATGGATGCGATGCGCGCCGACACAGTCACCGAACCGGCAGGTGTCAGCGGGCGATGCACGGTCAGCGACTGCTCGGCGTGAACGAGCGATCCTCGGGGATAGTCACCGAAAGTGAGAATTTTCCCCAGTCCTGTCTGCACCACAGGGATGGCGAAGCTGGGTACAACCTGCTGCTCCACTCCAGCTGTGTTCTCCGTGGTGAACTGCAGTTCACGAGACGCATCCTCCTGACCGGCACCGACACCGAGCGCGTACAGCAGCGCGTCGGTGGAGTCCCACGTTCGACGAAACGGATCGGCTCGCTTACCGACTGCGCGGATGTCGATCGGCATGTGTCAATCCTCGCCCTAGTACAGGATCTGTTCGTGTTGCAGCCGGTGCACTTCGTCCGCCGGCAGGGAGAGCAGCTCGTCGAGCACAGCCTGGGTCGAGCTGCCCAGTATCGGGCCCGGTGCGGGGGTCGCAGGGCCCTGACCGGCGAACCGCCAAGGCACGAGGAACACTTCGGTCTTCCCGAGATACGGATGCGCAACGATGGCGGTGAGCCCGCGTTCGGCCTTCCAGTCGGAGGTGACCAGATCCTCGAAAGACGCTACCGGAGCCGCGGCGATGCCCCGTGAGAGCAGTTCGTCCAGCAGTTCGTCGCGCTTTCGCGTCGACACCCACCGGGCGACCGCCCTCTCCACACTCGACACGTCCTTCGATCGGCCCGCTGCGGTCGACCACTCGGGGCGAGCCTCGAATGCGCCGGCGGTCGCCAGCTCGGTGAAAGCCGCCCACTCCGAGTCGCGTCGGATCGACAACGCGATCCACGAATCGTCACCCTCGCACCGGAAGTGGCCGTTGGGAACGAATCGCGGATGAGTGTTGGCCGGCGGGCCGACCCGACCGCTGATCTGACTCTCGATCATCGGTCCTACCAGGACGTTCATGAGCGCCTCGGTCTGTGACAGGTCGATCCACGCTCCACGGCCCGTCTCACGTCTGCGGAACAGGGCTGCGAACAGGACACTCAATGCGTGTCCCGCGGCGTTGGGATCTCCCAGTGCCGGGGCGAGGCTGCCGACGATGGTGTCCTCGTCGTACCCGATGAGCGATTCCATCCCGGACATGGCGGCCATGACACCTGCATATCCCTTCATGCCGCTCAGCGGCCCGCTCTGACCAGCCATGGACATGCTGAGCAGGACGACGCCGGGGTTGCGCTCGGCGAGTACCTCGTAGCCCAGCCCGAGCCGCCGCAGCGCCCCCGGGCGCATGTTCTCCACCACGACGTCGCAGTGCTCGACCATGTCGAGCAGAATCTCGCGAGCTCGCTTCTCCTTGAGATTCAAGGTGACGCTGCGCTTGCCGTGGTTCATCTGATTGAAATAAGGGGTGACCTCGTGCTCGGGACCCTCGATCTCGACTCCGTTGCGGCGGGCTCGTCCCCTCGTTCGGCTCGAGTCCATGTTGTTCGTGTGCTCGATCTTGATCACTTCGGCGCCGAGGTCGCACAGCACCGATGTCACCAGTGGCCCCGACCAGACCCACGACAAGTCGAGGATCCGCAGGCCTTCGAACAGTTGCCCTGCCGAGCGTGCCGTATCCGGGTTCAGGGGCCAGGGACGACCGCTCTCGGTGGCAGTGGCAAGGGACTCCCGGAGTTGCCACGGCGTGGTGGGGACACGAATGTCTGTGTCCGGCAGATTCTCGAGGTAGCCGCGGTGGGCAAGCTGTGGCTCGTCGATGGCCTCGCGCATCGAGCGGACAGGAGCGATCGGTAAACCCAGTCGCGTGCCGAAATCCAACAGTTCCTGCTGCGTACGGTCGAGGATCCATGGCATCAGGTGGGTATCAGCTTCGTCCGCGTATAGCCTGGCAACGACCCGCGGGTCGCGGAACTTCGGATCGGCGGCCCACTCCGGGTTGCCCATCCCTTCGATGAAGACGTCCCATTCCTTCTGCGACCGGCACATCAGTACGACGTGGCCGTCCTTACACGGGAAGATGCTGGCCGGGTAGACGCCGGCGGACCCGGGCGGCCGGGCGCCGTCCCGAGTCCACGGCCGCTCGTACGGGAGGAAGTTCGCCGTGATCATGCCGGTGAAGTAGGTCAGGACGTCACGACTGGACACGTCCACGTGCCGCAATCCGAACGCGGAAGGCTGAGCGAGCAGCGCCGCGAGCCCTGCAGCGCACGCATGAATGCCACCCTCGTATGCCCCCAGATCGAACGGCAACGTCAGCGGTGCGTCATCCGGATTTCCCATCGCCCAGCTCATCCCCGACCAAGCCGAGATCGTCAATGCGGTACCGGGAATCCCCTCTCCGTCCTGCACGCCATGACGAAGCATGACGACGACGGGATGGTGCGGAAGTTCTCGCGCTCGCTGTTCCAGGCCGACCGCGTAGGCGCAGAACTCGCGGTCACCCGGATCCGCCTCTGCGATAACCAGGTGCGCAGCGTCGAGAGCGGCCAGCACCTCGTCGCTGCCCGGCACGCAAGCCGTCTTTCCCTTGTGGAGCCACTGCTCGAGCAGGGGTGTGGCCGCTTCCGAGCTGGAGGTCTCGAGCCGGTAATCGACGCGGGACACCGCTGCTCCCATGTCCGCCAGCAGCCGGCCCGCGTAGGCGCCTGCGACACTCGACGACAGCTCGACGACACGCACGCCGACAAGCAAACTTGAGCCATCCAGCGGCACATGCTCTTCGATACCCACAGGTAAACCTCCATGCCTCGACAATCGATAAGAAAGTATTACATCTTGCATGCCAAATTTCCACCGCCACGTCGTCGCACATCGCCGAATCCGCCAGGAACACCGCAGGTAGAGCGGTTCTTACCTTGCAATATTCCAGATTGTATGCAAACCTGCCTATGAACTTCATCTCCGTTACCCCACAATGTCACCTGGAGTCTTGTGGACATCACATTCCCCACCACCGCCGAGGAGTACCGGACGCATGTGCGTTCGCTTCTCGCCCAGGAGCTGCCCCCCGACTGGAAAGGTGTCGGCGCTCTCGATCCCGCCGAGCGCGAGTCGTTCAATGCGACCTGGCGGACGTTTCTCGTGGAGAAGGCCCTCATCGCCCCTGGATGGCCGAGGGAGTACGGCGGCGGCGGTCTCGATCTGACCAGTCAGTCGATCGTTGCCGAAGAGTTCGTTCGCGCCGGAGTTCCTCAGTACGCCCTCCCCACCGATCCGGTAGGCATGACCCTTTTGGGTCCCACCCTCATGCACTGGGGGACGGAGTCGCAGAAAGAGTATTTCGTTCCACGCACCATCAGCGCTGACATCCGTTGGGCTCAGGGTTATTCGGAGCCGGAGGCGGGATCGGATCTTTTCGGGTTGCGAACCCGCGCCGTGTTGGACGGCGACGAGTGGATCATCAACGGCTCGAAGATCTGGCAGACCGCTGGAACGCATGCCAACTGGATCTTCGCACTGGTACGCACCGAGCCCGAGCTTCCCAAGGGAAAAGGCCTGTCCTTCCTCCTGATTCCCTACGATCAGCCGGGAGTCGAAGTCCGCGGTATCAAGACCATGGACGGAGGGTTCGAGCTTGCGGAAGTGTTCTTCACGGACGCGCGGACAGCTGCGGAGAACATCGTCGGCAATCCTGGTGACGGTGCCAAGGTAGCCCTCACACTCCTCGGCTTCGAACGAGGCTCGGGTGGTATCGCAGCTGCCCTCGCCGCCAAGCTCGAACTTCTACGGCTCCGTGACGCCATGCGCGAATTCGGCATCGTCGACGTCGAGCTTCGGCGGAGGCTTGCCGAATGTTGGACGTCTGTGCACGCTATGCACTGCCTGGCGCTGCGCAATCTCACGGTCACCGCCTCCGGACGACCGCCGGGGCCGGAGTCGTCGATCTCGAAGCTGATGATGTCCGAGTACCGCAAACGCGTCACCGAACTCGCGGTCGAGGTCCTGGGCCCCAAGGCCCTCACACCATCGGGCATGGAGTCCAAGATCAATCTGGGTCCCCAACCGCTCGGCGTGAATTCCACCTCGTCGACCGCATGGATCGCCGACTATCTCCACGCCCGCCCCGGCACGGTGTACGGAGGCTCGTCGGAGATCCAGCGCAACACCATCGGGGAACAGGTGCTCGGCCTACCCCGAGAGCCTCGTCCAGTACCTCCGACCAAGGCCGGGTGACAGAGATGAATTTCGACCTGACTCAGGACCAGCGCGACTTCGCGGAGATGCTGCGCGCATTCTTCGGTGAACGGTACGGAGACAAAGGACTTCGCGCTATCGTCGACGGCGGGAAGGAGTACGACCCGGCGTTGTGGGGCGCAATGACCCACGAACTCGAACTCCCGGGCCTGGCGATCGACGACGCGTACGGCGGTTCGGGGGCAAGCATCGTCGAGCTCAGCCTGCTTCTGGAGGAGTACGGCCGGGCCCTCGTGAGTTCACCTCTCGTCGCCACAAGCGCCCTCGCGGTACCGGTCATCGCATGCACCGGCACCGACGACGCACGGTCCCTCTGGCTGCCGCTTCTGGCGAATGGCGACATCACGGCCACATGGGCGTTGCTCGACGCGGTCGGCGAGCCCGACCTGGCCGGACGGGACGTGTGTGCGACCCGTTCTGAGGAAGGCTGGACGATCGATGGACGGCGTCGATGGGTGCTGGACGGTGCGATCGCCGATGTCGTCCTCACGGCTGCGGCGACGCCGGATGGGCCCGCCCTGTTCCTGGTCGATACCACCGACGCCGAGGGTCTGAGCCGCACGGCCGGAGACAGTCTCGACCCGACGCTCCTCCTGGCAGATGTGTCCTTCGATGCCACCCCGGCGCAGCGATTGAGCGGTTCGGGTTGTGCCGACGGTTTGGAGCGGGCGTATGCACTGGTGAGTATCGCACTGGCCGCCCTCCAACTAGGCTGCCTGTCCGCAACACTCGACATGGTCGTGGAATATGCCCGATCACGCGTGCAATTCGGACGTCCCATCGGGGGGTTCCAGGCGATCAAGCATCGGTGCGCCGACGTCTTCATCGACACGGAGACAACACGCTGGGTTGTCTATCATGCCGCGGCCCTCGCCGCCGACGAGAAGACGACGACCGCGGACCTCGTCGAGTCCGCGCATCTCACATGCGTGTACAGTTCGTCGCACTCGTTCCGCGCTGTCGCGAACCTCCTCCAGGTACTGGGCGGCATCGGATACACCTGGGAGCACCCGGGCCACCTCTACTTCAAACGCGCCACGGCGACGGCTCGCCTGCTCGGATCCTCACGTCGCCGGTTGGACGTTCTGGCGACCACCATGGATGCACTGCCGAGCCCGTCGCCCACGCTCGGGAACCTGACGTGACCGACACACTGAGAGTGGGCATCGTCGGGTTGAGCGCTGAGCGCGGATGGGCCGCCCATGCGCACGTGCCCGCCATTCGCGCGGTCGAGGGGATAGAACTTGTCGGGGGATGCGCCAGCTCGCCGGAGTCGAGCGCGAAGGCCGCGGTGGCCCACGGCTTGGACAGGGTTTACGACACGGCCGAAGAACTTGCCGGCTCGGACGACGTCGACCTCGTAGTCATCACCGTCAAGGTTTCCCGCCACCGTGAGCTGGTCGAGGCCGCACTGACTGCAGGTAAGGCAGTCCTGTGCGAGTGGCCGCTCGGCAACGGTCTGTCGGAGGCCCAAGAGCTGGCCAGTCGAGCGACAGACGCCGGCGTACCCCACTTCGTGGGTCTTCAGGTCCTTTCGGCGCCGTTCATCGCGCACCTCGGGGATGTCGTCCGCAGCGGCGAAATCGGCGAGATCCTGTCGACGTCGATTCTCGCTTCCGGCTCCACGTGGGGTCCCACGATTGCATCCGATCAAATCTATCTTCTCGATCCGGCCGAGGGTGCCACGATGTTGACCATCCCGATGGGGCACACCTTGGCAGGTGTCGAAGCCGTCCTGGGAAATGTGACCAGCGTGCAGGCGACCACCGCCGTCCGGCGGCCTACGGCCGTCGAGTCCCCCGACGGACGGGTCCATGAAAGAGGCACCCCGGACCAGATTGCCGTGATGGGGACACTGGGGTCGGGAATCCCCATGGTCGTGCACTACCGAGGCGGCATGTCCAAGGCCACGAACTTCCATTGGGAAATCAACGGAACGCTCGGCGACATCGTCGTCACCGGTGTCCACGGTCATATGCAGATGGGCATGGTACGGATTGCGATAGCCAGCCGGGACGACCAGAAGCTCCACCCGCTTCCGACGCCTGGTGAATACGAGCGCGTTCACGGGCTACCCGAAACGACCCCGGCCTACGTCGTTGCGCACTCGTACGAACAACTGGTTCACGGTCTTCACGCCGGGACGAAGACTCTTCCGGACTTCGCGGACGGCGTGCGGCACCATCGGCTGCTGTCCGCGATCGAGCACGCCGCCGCCACCGGAACACTCACTCCTGTCGAACCACCGGCACGTAATGGACTGCACTCGTGACCACCACGACCCACCATAGGAGGACATCGTGAAAGATCTGAACACACAGAACCGTTCGCTCGGCGTCGCCGTCGTCGGGACAGGGTGGGGATGCCTGACCCACGTTCCTGCGCTGCGCGCGGCCGGATTCGATGTCCGGACTCTCGTCGGGACGGATCCCGAGCGCACGAGTCAGCGCGCGATCGCATCGGATGTACCCCACGCCAGCACCGACCTCGACCGAGTACTCGCCGACGCCTCCATCGATGCCGTTGTCGTCGCCACCCCGCCGGAAACCCACGTCGACGTCGTCCTTGCGGCGGTGGCCGCCGGCAAACACGTCCTGTGCGAGAAGCCTTTCGCCACGACGCTCACGGATGCGATCCGCATGCGCGATGCCGCCAGGTCCAACGGTGTCGTTCACGCGGTCGGGCACGAGTTCCGCTGGCAGCCGCATATGGCCGCTACTGCACAGACGATTCGCAGCGGAGCCATCGGTGACCCCACCCTCGTGACGCACGTCCGCATCAACGGAATCATCGCGGGTCCACAGGCCAGCGCTCCGGGCTGGTTCCAGAAGAAGGAAAATTTCGGCGGCTGGCCGAATGCCGAGATCCAGCACGTCGTCGACGAGATTCGGATGTCGGTCGGAGAATTCGCCACAGTCACCGCAATGGAAGGACAGGTCACCAAGCACGACTGGGACGCACCCGAGACCTTCCTGGTGCAATTCACAACCGTGGACGGCGCGATGGGAACCATCCAGAGTTCGATCGGCGCGTACGGGCCGATGGTCAACCTCCAACGGGTCACGGGTACCGCGGGCAGCGTGTGGACAGCCATGGACGGCACCGTCATGGTGCACGACGGTACTTCCGAGCGCATCGTCGAGCCGCGCGCCGATCTGGTGGGCGATCCCTCGGACATGCCCACCAGGCAGGCCGAGGGCATTGCAAGTTCGAACACGCTCTCCGCAGCGCTGTCGGGCGCCACTCGATTCATCAGGCCTACCCAACTGCTGCACGAGGCCTTTCGTGACCGGATTCTCGGGCGCGAGCGCACCGAGTGGCCGCCCTTGCCGACCTTCGATGACGGTGTGGCCAACACCGCCGTCCACGCCGCAATCCGCCGTTCGGTCGAGACGAGCCTCCCCCAAACCGTGGATGCCGCCGTAGTCGTCGCATGACCGGTTCCGGACCGGGCCCCGCCGGGCAGTTCCGGCGTGCGCCGTTGCGTGTGCGGTGGGGACCGGACAGTTTGGAATCCATCGGCGAAGCGCTCGAGCGCTCCGGGCGGCGGCGTGCGCTGGTTATGACCGGACCGTCGCTCGGAGCCCGTCGGGACTTGTGGCGCCTTCTCGATGCAGCCACCGCCGGACGCGTCACCGGGATTTTCGCCGAGGTGCGTCGACACAGTCCCGTCGATGCAGTACTGGCTGCAGTCGAAGCGATTTCGGCCAACAGGACCGATGCCTTGATCGCCGTCGGCGGCGGTTCGGTCATGGTCACGGCGCGGGCGGCCAACATTCTCCATGCCGAAGACAGGCCGGTTCGTGAACTCGCCACCCACCGAACGTCCGAGGGTTTCGTCAGCCCGCGCCTGAACGCGCCGAAACTGCCCATGTACGCTGTTCCTACCACGCCGACGACAGCGACGAGCAAGGCGGGAAGCGCGGTGACCCAGCCGGGCCACCGACAGCGTTTGGCGTTCTTCGATCCGAAGACCCGCGCTCACACAATCGCTGTCCACCCGGAATTCGTGGCCACAGCCCCCGAGGAACTGGTGCTGGGTGCGTCGCTCGACGCGTTGTGCATGTCCTACGAAGGACTGATCTCCGTGTCCGCCAACGACTGGTCGGATTCGGCTCTGATTCACGCCGCTCGACGGCTGAGCGCGTTGTTGCAGCGACAAGAGGGTCTCTCGGCCGGGTCGACGCGCACCGAACTTGCCCTTGCCGCCATCATGGTCGGCGACGGAACCGACACGGCCCGGGGCGGACTCGGTGCGGCACTCGCGCACACGATCGGTCATGACCACAATGTCGCCAACGGTGTCGTGGAAGCGATCCTGTTACCGCACGTCCTGGATCGTGTCGCCGCGCACCACCCCGGTCGCCTGGCGGCCGCAACTTCGATGGGAATCTCTCGCTCCGAACGGGTCCCGCAGGCCCTCGACTCGCTCTTCCGGCAGCTCGGCACACCCCGCCGGCTGCGCGATATCGGAGTCGGCGAAGATGCTCTTGCGGACCTCGCGGACGCAGCGATGTCCGACTTCGCCGTGAGCACAGCGCCTGGCCTACCATGCGGCGCGGAGGTGCTCGCACTCCTCCGCGCCGCCTGGTAGGGATCGGCGCTCGGCAGGGACCCCTCGAGCACTCAGCCGATGGGCTCGGTGGCGAGCTTCGGCCCCCACTCGTCGAGCTCTGCGAGTTGCTGTTCGAGTCGGCCCCGGACCGATCCGCTGGCGCCGGGGTCGATGGGCACCCGCAGCGGCGGGTTCTCCGCCTCGACGAGAGTGATGAGCGCGTCACCCAGACGACTCGGGTCACCGGGCTGTGAGCCGCTCAGACCGGTCAGAGCGCTCAGGAGGTTGCCTACCGACCTCTCGTAGACGTCGCTGGGGGTTGTGGATTGCATGGACGAGCCGAGGGTGTCGGTGCGGAACAATCCCGGCTGGACAATGCTGACCTTGATGCCCAGGTCAGCCACTTCCTTCGACAGCGACTCTGCAAATCCCTCGATCGCATGCTTCGTCGCGGCGTAATAGCCCATGCCCGGTGCCGCAGACGCTCCCGCAACCGAGGACACCATGATGATTCGGCCCGACGATTGCTTGCGCATGACGGGCAGCACCTGGCGCGTGACGCTCATCGTCCCGAACGTGTTGGTCTCGAACTGGTCGCGGATCTGCTGGTCTGTCGCGTCCTCGATACCTGAGACAAGCGTGTAGCCCGCGTTGTTGACGAGTACGTCGATCCTTCCGAAGACATCGACGGCAGCGGCGACGGCGGCGGACACACTCCTTTGATCGGTCACGTCGGCGGTGACCAGACAAATGCGATCCCCGTACTTCTCGCGGAGGTCCGCTGCGTCGCCGTCACGTCGGACCGTCCCGAGCACCGTCCGTCCGGACCTCAATACCGTCTCTGCGATGCCGTGGCCCAACCCCCTACCGACACCGGTAATGAACCACACCTCTCGTCCTGCATGGCGCACCAGCCGCTCCCTTCCTCGAGAATATTGTGCAGTTAAGTATGCATTTATGTGTGACAAATCGCTAGTGTGGAGTGTCAGCCGTTGCGTCCCTGCGACGGCCCGATCTACAGGGGACAGAAGATGAACTTGACGGGAAAAGTAGCGCTCGTCACCGGCGGCGGATCCGGTATCGGAAAGGCGACGGCACAGCGAATGGTCGAGTTGGGAGCGACAGTGCTGATCGGTGACGTACGGCGCGACGGCGACGAGGTGGCTGCCGAGATCGGCGCAGAGTACGTGACTCTCGACGTCTCGGATCCCGCCGCATACCACTCCGCGTTCGCGCACGCGATCGAGAACCACGGCCGCCTGGACGTCCTGCACCTCAATGCCGGGGTCCAATCGTCGCCGGTCGGCGTCGAGATCGGCACCGACGGATTCAAATGGGTCACCCCCGAGGTGATTCGCCGAGTGTTCTCCGTAAACTACGAAGGAGTTGTCAACGGCGTGCTGACCGCTCGGAGGCTCGCCACACCGCCGGCGGACATCGTTGTCACCGCGTCGAACGCAGGCGTCACTGCTCTGCCCATCGATCCGGTCTACAGCTCGTCCAAGCACGCGGTGATCGGTTTCCTCCGCTCGGTCACCGCTCAACTCGAGGCCGAAGGGATACGTATTCAGGCCCTCTGCCCGGGAGGGACGAATACCGCGATCATCCCTCCGGATCTTCACGAGGGCCGCGAATTCGCACCGGCAAGCTTCCAAGCCGAGGCGGTGATCAACGCATTGGAGAACGGAAAGCCCGGAGACGTGTGGATGGCTACCGACGAGAATATGCCGTACTGGACGTACACGTTCCCGATCGTTCGACGAGACCCACGCAAAGCCAACGTATTCGGCTGACGATACTGCCACCCGGACGCGCTGGGATGCGTACGGTACCCGCTCTGCGAGTGGGTACCGTACGCATTGCGACTCAGCATTCAGAGCGCGAACGGATCACTCGACCAGCCAGAGCTGCTTGAAATTCTCGCGGTAGCCCTGCGGGGTGTTGAACGGGTCCGGCAGCGAATCGATGTTCGACTTGTCGACGATCTGGAACGCCGGGAGCTGCTGGTACAGATCGGTCGGAAGGTCCATCCCTTGCGACATCCGCAGGGCGGCATCGACCGCCAGCCAGATCTGCTGCTCTTCAGACTGATTCGTCAGTGCGACGATCGTCCCGTTCTTGATCTCTTGTGCATTGTCGGGCCGGGCGAATGTGCCGCCGACCCGGATATTGTCCAGCCCGGCGGCCTTCAACTGAGCCGAGAGTCCGACGAGGAAGCGCCCGTCCATGGTGACGATGTGCGTGTAGGAAGGATCCTGCCGGAGTGCGCTGACAACTGCCTGGGGAATCTGCTGCGCGCTGACCATCGGGATGGTGATCTCCAGATCCTCGAGCGTGCAATCGGGACACTTGGCCGCCGCCTCGGCCTTCACGCTGTCCGTCATGGTCCTGTAGAGCGGATATGCGGGAATGGACAGCAGTAGACCCTTACCACTGCCGTTGGAATCGGCAACGAACCAGTCGGCGGCCGCCTTCCCCTGGGCCTCGAGGTACGGAGCCCCCAGGATGTTGAAGATCGGCGGGTTGGCGCTCGGCTCGAGCGTCGGCAGGGTCAGCCCGATGATCGGCACACCAGCCTGCTCGTATGCCTTTCGTGAGGCCGCCCACACCTCCGGCTCGGTTCCGGGCACCAGCACCGCGGCCGGATGGAACTGCAGAGCGGTGTCGAGACCCGAGCTGAGCGTGGCCGGATCGGCGAGGTTGTATGCAATCGAGCGTGCCGTCCAGCCGACCTCGGCTGCAGCCTCCTTGATCGCCCGGTCGTAGTTGTCGCATGTGGTGGCATTACACCGCATGAGAACGATCGTCTTTCCAGGCTCGGGCGTGCTCCCGAGCTTCGCCGTCAACCCGCCCAACCCCTCGCTGGGCTGGCGGAGTTGGTTGTAGGCCTCCTGAGCAGCTGCGACCCCGGGGCCGGCCGTACCCGAATTCGTATCCGCCGATCCCTTGGTGTCCGTCCCGCTACCACATGCTGCCAGCATGATCGCGCAAGATGTCAGCGCGAGTACAGTGGTTGCGCTTCTGGATCGCCCACGGACGATCGGCCATCTCCCGGATGCTGTGAACCTTCGAAACAACGCCATTGTCGGCCTCCTCAGACCAGATCGGTAGTTCATATGAATGCGATCGACGAAACGCATCTCGGACCGCGAGCGCCGGGTCCGTCACACGTGTTGATTCACCGAGCGAGAAAGTCCGCCGTCGACAACCAAGTTCTCACCGGTGATGAACCCGCCGTCGGGCCCTGCGAGAAACGCCACCGCTGCGGCCACGTCGTCGGGGCGCCCCAGACGCCTGATCGGGAGGATCGACGCCCGCCGAGCGGCCTTGGCCTCGAGTTCGGCAGGGTCGTTGCCGAGCTTCGCGTTGATCGGCGTCCGGATCGGGCCCGGGGAGACGACGTTGACTCGCACCCCGGACGGGCCCCATTCCATTGCCAAGGTTTGACACATCATGATCAGTGCAGCCTTCGCCACCGAATAGGCCCCGAGTCCACCGTGTGGGAGGATTCCACTGACCGACCCCGTAGCAATGAAGCTTCCTTTCGAATCACGAAGAGCCGGAAAAGCTTCCTTGGCAATCAACCACGAGGCTCGGGCGTGGACGGCGAGCATCGTTTCCCAATGCTCGACCTCGGCCTCACCGAGGGGCACAGCCTGCGCGAGGCCGGCATTGGCGACTACGACATCCAAGCCCTCACAGGTGTCGACAGCACGAGCAGCAAGTTCGCGTGGATAGTCGAGGTCGCTCAGATCGCCGACGTCGACGTGCACAGCTGCGCCCATCCCGCGCAACTCCTCCGCCAGCGTTCTCAGGCCGCGGTCGCCACCCGTCGCCGAGAGGACCAGAGTGGCAACCTCATCGCGGGTGAGTGCATCGGACACCATACGGCGGCAGATGGCGCCACCGATTCCACCGTGACTCGCTCCTGTAACGAGAGCTCGCATGACCCGATGTCAGTTCGCCGGAACGGACGCGGACGATGTCGACAGGGCGTCGGGCTGATTCCCTGCAGGACCGTCTCCGCCGACCTTGCCCGGGGGCGCCGAGTCGATCCGACGGGCCTCGGCCACCTTACGCTGACGCCATCCCGCGAGGCTGACAGCGACGATGAGGGCCAGCCCGCTGAAGAGCTGGTTGAGCCACGACACCCCTGTTACGAGCTGCAGCCCCTGGACGCCTGTGGCCAGAACATAGACCGCAATCAAGGTACCCCAGACGTTGAACCTGCCGGGTATCAGCTGCGTGGAACCGAGGAATACCGCGGCGAACGCAGGCAGGAGCAGGCTGGCGCCGTAGGTCAGCGAGGGTCCGTACGCGGAGGCATACAGGACGCCCGCAATGGAACAGATCGTCGACGAGGCGATCAATGCGAGCCACTGCACTCGCCCAACCCTTACGCCCGACAGCTTCGCCGCTTCGGGGTTGCTGCCCACCGCGTAGAGGTGGCGACCGGCCGGTGTGTGCGCCGTCGCCCACCAGACCACCAACGCGATGACGATCATGTAGACGACGATGACCTGAACTCCGAATATCGGGGTCAGCGTGAGATTCATCCACGTTTCGGAGCTCGGCGGTGCCGGTTGCGAGGATCGGGTGACGATCTCCTGGACGGCCAGCAGTACGGAGCCCATGCCCAGCGTCGCGACTACGGGGTTCACCTTCAACGCAACGATCACGAATCCGTTGACGAAACCGACGATCGGCCCGATGAGCAGAGCAAGCACGATGGATTGCCACATGCCCCAGCCGTAGATGGTCTGCATCGCGACTGCCACGACCGTCGACAGGTTTGCCACGGCGCCGATGGAGACGTCGAAGGCACCGGACGCCAGCGAGATGGTCGCAGCGATCGCCAGGATGGCAACAACGGCCTGCGCCGACGCGACCGATCTGAACGTGACCATATTGAGGAACAATTGCGGGATCCACAGGGAGAAGATCACGATCAACAGGGCCCATAAGTAGAGCCCGCTGAATCGGTCCATCCCGAGATCGAGTCGGGGACCTGCCATCGACTTCATTATTGATCTCTCTTTGCTTTCGGGGGAACGTGCGGGAGCGTCGATGCACTACGCCTGGGCGACGAAGGTGTCGGGTGCACCGTCGAAGTCGGCGTGGTTTCTGCCGAGCGCTTCAGCCGAGATGTTCTTGGCGGTGACGGCATCACCGACCAGTTCGGCCACTATTCGGCCGTCTCTGAGGACGATCACGCGGTTGCAGATGGCGGCCAGTTCGTCGGAGTCCGAAGAGGCGACGGCGATGGCTGTCCCCGTCCCGGCAGCCTCGAGCAGATGGTGGTAGATCGTCGCCTTGGCCCCGACATCTACTCCCTGTGTCGGTTCGTCCAGCAACAGCAGACGAGGATCGAGACGGAGCCACTTGGCCAGTACGACCTTCTGCTGGTTCCCACCGCTGAACGTCGCCAGTGGCCGCGTGAGCCCCTCGCGCGGCCGAATGTCGAGCTTTTCGAACCACCGCCGAACTTCGTTCGACTCTGCGCTCTTGTGCAATCGGGGGAATTTCCAGAAGGGACGGAGACGAGGGAGGACCAGGTTCTCCCGGGCCGTCAGATCGAGCAGTGCGCCGTTCAGTTTGCGGTCCGGCGGTACGTAGCCCACACCCAACTGCACTGCCAGGTCCGGACGACCGGCGGGCAGTCGATCGGATCCGACGTGAGCGTCGCCCCCGTCGCGCGGACATCCCCCGAACACTGCGGACAACAGGATTTCTCGCCCTGATCCGGTCAGACCGGCGACGCCGAGGACCTCGCCCGCCGCGACCGTGAAGCTGACGTCTCGCAAGGGAACGGATTTCAGGTGACTCACCGAGAGAACCTGTGTCCGTTCGAAGTGCGGGAGGTTTGTTGCCTCTGCGTGCGCTTCGTCGAACTCGTTGCCGACCATGAGATTGACGATCTCGCGTCGGGTGAGCTCGGCGACGGAGCGGGTGGCCTGCTTGACCCCGTCGCGCAGGACGGTGATCCGATCGGCGAAGCCGAAGAGCTCATCGAGCCGATGGGTCACGAAGATGACCCCGACACCGGTCGACGCCACGCTCTTCACCAGCGACAGCAAGTGAACGACTTCCTCCTGTGGGAGCGTCGCCGTCGGCTCGTCCATGACGATGACCCGTACAGGCGCAGTCGGGTCGGGGTACAGGGCCCGAGCCACCGCTACACCTGTGCGCTGGGCGGGGGAGAGCGTCTCGACTTTTGCGCTCGGGTCCACCGCCAAGTCGAGGCGACGCAGCGCCTGCTGCGCGCCGGCCCGCGCCTTCTTGGCCGAAACGGTGCCCAGGCGAGTGGGAAACCCGTTGGTCAGGTACAGGTTGTCTTCGACGGACAGATCATTGATCAGACCGAGGTCCTGGTGGACGAAGCGGATTCCCAACCGATGCGCCGATTCCGGAGAGCCCAACTCCAGTGCATGGCCGGCGACCTGAACGTCGCCCCCGTCGGGGACGTGGTAACCAGCGAGGATCTTGATGAAGGTTGATTTTCCGGAGCCGTTCTCGCCTACCAGGGCGTGGATCTCGCCCTGTGCGATTTCCAGGTCGAACGGCTCGAGCGCCGTGGTAGCACCGAAGGACTTTGCCAGTCCGGTCAAGCGCAGCGCGGACGGCCGATCCGATACGTGCGTCGCGGTAACCATCGTGTCACCCTCGTCCCTCTAGTGGCGTTCAGATTGGTGTGCATCTTGTCATGCACAATTGTCGCCCGCAATCCCCTCGTCGAGTCCAGGGCGCGCCGCACCCGGAAGAAGTTCTCCCCGCCACTTCGTGACCTCGGCCCGATGCAAGTGAATCCGCACAACAGACTGTTGCAAATGCTTTTTTGCATTATATTCTGCATGCATGACGACAGCGAATATGCACCATCGCCCCTCCTTCACTGCGACGCCGACGCGAAAGCCCAGGTCAATAGACCGGTGCTCGCCCTCCCCTCACTATGTTCGCCATCATCGCGCCGACAACACGTGGTGGGTGATCGAGACCGGCAACTCCGTCACCGGACTCCGCTTCGTGGACCGAGCCTGGGCGCAGTCGGCCGCCGACGATCTCAACAAGGGCGTACCCACCGGGGTCTACGCCGCGGAACCGCTTCCATCCGCGTTCTCCGATGCCGGAATGATCGCGCTGCCGTCGTAAACCCGGACCCCGCACAGTCCGCCAGTGAACACGCTCGGCGTGCAATGAGCACCGAGTACCGCAGATCCCACGCCGCACCGGAGCCCTGCCGGGAAGCGCCCCTAGCGCACTGCGGGCGCCGCTGCCCGGCATGTGGCGAGCTGGTGAAGGATCAGCGCGCTGAGTACTCCATGGCGGCTTTCGTCACGCCGGCCGCGGAGGCGTCACCGAGCGCCACCACCGTCGCACCCCCATCGACATTGATCGTCGCTCCGTTCACATGCGATGCCAAGTCGCTGGCCAGGAAGAGCGCGACCTTGGCGACATCGTCGGGCTGCGCCACCCGCCCCGAAGGGTTGTGAAGGCCGAGTCGGCTCGAGAGAAACTCCGAGAAGTCCACCGTCTTCTCCGGAGGAACACCGAACGACGACGCCATGATCGGAGTGATGACGATGCCGGGGGCAATTGCGTTCGAGCGAATCCCGAGACCAGCGAACTCAGCCACCGCCTGGTGCACGATACCTAGAACGGCGTGTTTGCCGATCGTGTAACCGGCGGCACCCCAGCCTGCCTCCAGCGATGCCGAACTTGCCGTCGTGATGATCGATCCGCCGCCGCCCTGACGTAGAAACTGACGGGCCGCGTACTTGTGACCGAGCAATACCGAGCGGGTTACCAGTCTCAGAACCGACTCGAAAGACTCCCCGTCCAGGTCCACGATCGCCGCGACGTCGCCCTGTGCCGCCGCATTGTTGTGCATGATATCGAGCCGTCCGAAGTGCTCCACGGCCGCGGCCACGAGCGCCTCGATCGACGACTCCTCGGTCACATCTGTACCTACATACAGGGCGGCGTCACCGAGACGGGCCGCCGCTTCCCGACCACGCTCTTCCTGTACATCCCCGAGAACCACCTTCGCGCCTTCGGAGACGAAGCGTTCCGCTGTAGCGAGACCGATTCCGCTCGCCCCGCCGGTCACAACGGCAACTTTGCCCTCCAGCATATGTGTCATCTACCTCACCCTTCGCCTCCGAACGAAAATCGAACTCAGAGAGTAGCTAATTGCATGTCATATGTCATGTGTATAAGCATTCATATACGCATGCAATTGCGCGGTCGTTGGAGTCGGAATGCGACCCTTCGCAGCTGATCGGGGCGTGATGTTGTCCGACCCCGCGTCGTGTCGGTGATCGAAAAGTGCTCGCGCCCTTGTGAACTGGATGTTCTTCAGGCGACCAGACCGGCAAGGAACGCGGCCATGCTCCACGGTAGTTCATTGCTGCCCGCTCTCGAGGGCGTCGTCGTCGAATCGGTGCGGCGCGTCGACGACGGCAGTCGGATCGTCCGGCTCGGCACCGACCCCCGATGGGTCGGGGTGTGCCCGCAGTGCGGGCAGAGGTCGACGCGGTCGAAGAACTGGATCACCACCCGTCCCCGCGATGCGCAGGTCGGCCCCGACCGTCCCCGGCTCGAATGGAGCATGCGGGAGTGGTTGTGCGCCGATAGTGTCTGTGATCGGAAGGTCTTCACCGAGTCGGTGCCCGGCATCCCGCCCCACGCCCGGGTCACCCCCGAGCGAAGACGATGACGGCCGCGGCCATCCTCGACGACGACCGCTCGGTGGCCGCCGTCGCCGCCAAGTACCGGTGCGGCTGGCACACCGTCCACGACAAGGTGAACCGTCCCGGGTTTGATGCCGCGTCTCTTCTTGGGAAAGGATGCACATCATGTCCAAGCGTTACTCTGCCGAGCAGCGTGAGCGAGCGGTGAGGATGGCCTTGGACCGTCTCGGGTGAGTACCCGTCGCCGTTCGCGGCGTGCAAAGCCATCGCCCCGAAGCTCGGGATCGGTGTCGAGTCATTGCGAATGTGGACGCGCCAGGCATTGATCGATGCCGACAAAGCCCCCGGTGTGGCGACGGTCGAGCAGCAGCGGATCCAAGAACTCGAACGCCAGGTTCGAGATCCCGAGGAAGACAACGAGATTCTCAAGGCAGCTTCGGTCCTCTGCGCGAGGGAGCCCGTCCCCCCGCAAGCGGGAGGCACCCCCTCGCCACGCTGATCTGGCAGTTCATCGACTGGGTGCGTGCTGAAGGATACGAGGGCCCGAGTCGATCTTGCGCGTGCTCACCGGCTTCGAGGGGGCTCAGGTTCGGTAGAAGTGCACGCGGTGGTCGATGTCGTCGATGCGGGGACCCGGTAGTCGCCGCGAGCGGCGCTGGGCAGGCCCTCGACCTCGCTGCGCAGCGGTTCGCTCGACCGGTGCGGTCCTCTGCCAGCGGGGCGGAGATGAACTCGATGCCCGCGTGCACGAGCTATCCGGGTAGCCGAGATAGAGCACGGCGTGCCGGAGAGGCGACCACGACGTCGTGGGAGGCCGACGTCCCAGCGCTCTTGGTCACGGCAGGCCGTGCTCGGCCCGCGGCTCCTACTGGGAAGTGACGGTCGCACTGCCCGCCCCGGGATTCGGCCTGGGCCTCTGCACAGCCCCCTCTACGCACGCAATCGTCGTCTCGACACCAAGCAGGGTGTCGCGCCCACGGTCGACGACACCCTCCATGAGCTTCGGGGCCGCGATCGACGTAACCCTCGCCGGCAGCGTGCCTGCAGCGGCCTTTTCCGACCGGATCGCGCCGGTCGCGGGGGCTGTCCCGGAACCGGCGTGCAGTGCGATCTCGGATTCACTCGCTGCCGCGGTGGTCGTCACCGAAGCCGCGGTCCGCGCGGACCTGAGCTCGAGACAGTCGCTCGCTATGCGCTGCCGCACGGGATGCAGCAGGCGAGCTGGGCGCTCGGGGCGGTGGCGCTGGTCGGAGCGGTGTTATGCAGGCGATGGGCGCCTGGACGGCCACGACCCGTTGTGCGCCGGAGACCAACGAGGTAGCCTCGGATTAACAGTTACCAGTCGTCACACTAAAAAGGTGGAGACATGACCGCATCGCTCACCCGCCCGTCGGAAGCCGAGAGCAAGGGCTTCGTCCCCGGCATCCCGCTGTCCGACCGCGAGGAGACGGCGCAGCGCCTGCTCGCCTCGTCGGCCCGCAAGTCCTACGACCCGACGGTCGAGGTCGACTGGGAGGCCCCCGTCCCCGCCGACAAGTACGGCATGACCCCCGAGTGGAGCACGCTGTACGGCACCGCGCTGTGGGACGAGATGACCGAGGAACAGCGCATCGAGCTGACCAAGCACGAGGCCGCGAGCGTCTCGAGCGTGGGTCTGTGGTTCGAGATCCTGCTCATGCAGATGCTGCTGCGCGACGTCTACAACCGCGACAAGCACTCCCGCCACGTCCAGTTCGCCCTCACCGAGGTCGCCGACGAGTGCCGTCACTCCGTCATGTTCGGCCGCGCCGGCGAGCGCCTCGGCATGCCGGACTACGGTCCCGCCCGCTACATCCACCGCCTCGGCCGGCTGTGGGGCGGATTCTTCCGGGGCGCCAACGCCTACGCGAGCGTCATGGCCGCCGAGGAGATCCTGGACATGATGCAGCGCGACTTCATGCGCGACGAACGCGTCCAGCCGGTCACCCGCACGGTCAGCAAGATCCACGTTCTCGAGGAGGCCCGGCACATCCGGTTCGCCCGCGAGGAGGTCGCGCGCCGGCTGGCCGGCGCGAGCCGCGCCCGCCTGCAGTTCGAGCGCATCAACACCGCCGTGACCGTGTACTTCGTGGTCAAGAGCATGATCCACCCCGACGTGTACAGCAACGCGGGCGTCGACCGCGACCGGGCACTCGCCGAGGCCCGGAACAACACCCACTACCACGACCGCGTGCGCAAGTCCGGCGCCAAGCTGATGACGTTCCTCGACAGCGTCGGCCTCATCGGCGGGCCGTCGAAGATCCTCTACAAGAAGGTCCATCTCCTCTGAGCCGTCACCCGGGGGGTCGCGCGAGCTCGTGGGGTCTCGCGCGACCCCGACCGGCCGTCGGGCCGTCCGGATTCGTCGAACGTGCTCACCGCGGTCGACGCTCGAGGTAGGCCCGATCCCAGTGGCCGAGCTCGGCGGCTGCGTCATAGGTGCTGCGCAGGAACCGCAGCAGTTCCGCGTCGGGGTCGGCCGCGGTCCGCACCGCCTCGTACGGCAACAGAAACTCCCCCAGCTCGGCGGAGTAGTACGCGGCGTCCGGACGCACCGGATGCTCGGCGAAACCCTCCGGTGCCGGATAGGCGTAGGAATAGAAGGCGCCTTCGTCCGCGCCCCCGGGCCAGAATCCGCAGCTGCTGAGCTCGTGCGAGTAGGCCTCGGTCATCACCCAGTCGGCACAGTTGGGGATTCCTCCGGGGTGCGGTGGTGCGGTGCGTCCGGAGAAGCGGGTACAGGCGAGATCCATCGCGCCCCAGAAGAAGTGCACCGGACTGACCTTGCCGAGGAAGTCCCCTCGGAACTCGTGGAGGATGCGGTCGGCCTGGAGCAGTTGCCGCCAGAAGAGGTGGGCCGCATCGGGGTCGTACGTGTTGTGCTCGCGGTCCTGCGCGAACGGGATCGCCGGATCCACCTCGTTGGGGGTGCCCTGGATTCGCGTGGCGATGCCCAGCTCGTCCAGGGCGCCCAGAGTGCGGGAGTAGAAGTCCGCCACCGATTGTGCGGTGAGCGGGACGAAACGGCTGCCGCCGTCGCTCGAGCGGATGTGCAGGCGGTGCTCGCAGAAGTCGAACTCGATGTCGAAGGTGGCGTGCCGGTAGGGGATCGACGAGGTGCCCAGCCCGCGTGGAGTGACATACAGCGTCGCCTGCCACCAGTGGTTGACCATCGGCGCGTGGGCCAGCCGGATCTTGCCGACGATCTGCAGCCACATGTGCAGGGTGTCCCGAGTCGCGGCCCAGTCGGCTGTGCGCAGACTCGGCCACGCCCCACCGGGAACCGGTGTCGATTCGTTCACTACACCTCCCACGGTCCGGGAATCGACCCTACTCGGCCGGACCGCCGGCCGGGGCGGTGTCGACGGGATTCTCCGCTCCGGCCGAGGCACCGGTCCTGTGCGTGTTCGTCGCCCGCGGAGCCGGGGAGCGTCCGTACCGTGCGGGCGGCGACGCACGCCGATCGGCAAACCCGGATTCGTGCAAGTGCTGCAGCACCGTCCCCGGCGGCGCAGAATTCAGGTACGAACCGCGAGTCCCGCCGGGAGCACCATGGCCACATCGTCCGACCTCCCCACGGTGGGGGTCGAGGAGGAGTTCCTCCTCGTCGACGCGGAAACCGGGGAACCCGCCGTCAACAACTCCGAGGTCGTCGCGCAGGCCCGCGACCTCGGCGTGGAACTGCAGTACGAGCTGGACCGGTGTCAGGTCGAAACGGCGTCGGACGTGTGCCACGACGCCCTCGAGCTGTACACGGACCTGTCCACCCGGCGGTCCCTGGTCGCCGAGGCCGCCCGCCGCTGCGGCTCCCGGCTGGTGGCGGTCGGTGTCCCGGTCGTCGGGTCGCGCGAGCTGCCGGTCACGGCGAAGCCGCGCTACCTGCGCATGGAACGCGTCTTCGGCATGCTGGCCCGGGAACAGGGCATCTGCGGCTGTCACGTGCACGTGGCCGTGCCGGATCGCGCCACCGCCGTGCAGGTGAGCAATCATCTCCGGCCGTGGCTGCCGTCCCTGCTGGCGCTGTCTGCCAACTCCCCGATCCACCGCGGCGTCGACACCGGGTACGCGAGCTGGCGCTCGATCCTGTGGTCGCGCTGGCCGAGCGCCGGTCCGCCACCGCACTTCTCGTCCCTCGAGGAGTACGACCGCACCGTCGCGGCGATGCTGGAGTGCGGCAGCATCCTCGACAAGGCGATGGTCTACTGGGACGTCCGCCCGTCGACCAATTTCCCCACCGTCGAGGTGCGGGTGTGCGATGTCCCCTCGACCGTCGCCGAGACGGTCCTCGTGGCCGTCCTCGTCCGCGCTCTGGTGCTCACCGCCCTGCGCGCCCTCGATGCCGGCCGCACCGCCGAGCCGTTCTCCTCCGAAGTGCTGCGGGCCGCGTACTGGCGCGCGGCGCACGACGGGCTGCCCGGGGACGGCATCGACCTTCCGTCGACCGCTCGTCGCCCGACCGCGCACCTGCTCCGGGCGATGATCGAGCACGTCCGGCCGGCCCTCGAGGACCTCGGCAGCTACCAGCACGCCCGCGAGGGCCTGCACACCGTGCTGGCGTGCGGCAACGGGGCCGTCCGGCAGCGGCAGGTGCTCTCGGCCGGCGGCACCGCCCGGGACGTGATCGCCCGGCTGGCCGAACTGACGCCCGCCGGGTGCACCCACTGAGCCGCGGAACACACGCACGTATCCCTAGCTTTCCGGTCGGGAATTGGTTACGGTCTGCGCCGTGCTCCTGCTGACCCGTCGCCGCCACATCGACTTCGCCCGCACGGCGACGTCCACGTGTCCGTGCCCGTAGGCCCCTCTCTCCCCCGAACCGACTGTCGAGGAAGCACATTCATGACCACTGCTCCGTCCACCCACCTGCGCGCCGTCGTCGACACAAATCGTGAGGCGATCGCCGACGACCCCACCCGGGCTCACGCCGTCTTCCGCGCCGAAGCGCACGGGCACGACGCCGTCGCCAGCACCGTCACCCTCGGCAGGTTCAGCGTCGAGGTCGACGAACCGCCGGCCCTGGGCGGGGAGAACACCGCGCCGAACCCCGTCGAGTACTACCTCGCCTCGCTGCTGTCCTGCCAGGTGGTGACCTACCGCGTCTGGGCGGAGCGGCTCGGGATCCGCGTCGACGACATCTCGGCGCGCGCCGAGGGCGATCTGGACGTGCGCGGGTTCTTCGGCTTCGACGACGTCCGTCCCGGATTCGGGGAGGTGCGGGTCGCCGTCACGCTGTCGGGACCGGAGCCGCGCGAACGCTACCTCGAACTGCAGGAAGCGGTGGACGCCCACTGCCCCGTCCTCGATCTGACGCGCAACCCGACCCCGGTACGGACCGTGGTCGAGATCGCGTGAATTCCGGGGAGCGCTGGTCGGCGCCCCGCACAGCAGATAGTGTCGGGCGCGTGAGCCGGACACGAATGCAGGCAATGCCGGGGCCTTCCGCCCGCTGCCGGGCCGTGCGCATGTGTATCTGCGGGTGTCCGGCCGCCTGACCGGCCGCACCCGGACCTCGCCCGTATCGGGCATCCCGATTGTGCATCCGACGTGGCGTTCCCCGTGTCGAGTCCCGCGCGGGAACCGTCACGTCACCTCGAGACGATTGTCGAACGAAAGACGGAGCAGCAACCCATGAGCGAAACCCCCGCAACCGATCCCGCCGCCGGCTGGAGCTTCGAGACGAAGCAGATCCACGTGGGCCAGCCCGGCGGCGGCGACACCCGCGCCCGCGCCCTGCCGATCTACCAGACCACCAGCTACACCTTCGACAGCACCGACCACGCCGCCGCC
>NZ_JBSNCE010000048.1:0-26756 GCF_053764755.1 Rhodococcus sp. 2H158 | reverse complement strand
GGGCGGGAGACGGGCGTTCGAGCACTTGCCCGGAGCTATGTCACCTGCATCACCAGTCCTCCAATCCACATAGCTCGCTCAAAGTGAGCGACTGGTGTCGCACCACGAGGTTCGGGTCATCGAAAACCGGCGTGACGGTGTGAGATGCTCTCACCTGCGAGATGCCTCTGTTCTGGTGCCGGAATCTTTGTGTGGTAACTCAGATTCTCCTGCCCGGCAGGGGCTCTCGCGTTCTACGACACGCTCACACCGTCACACCCGCGGTGGATCCAGGCTGAACCGACACCCTTGCACGCACAACCCCGCCACCGGCCGAACCTCTGCAAAGGGCCGCGCCGCGTACCCACAACAGCCGGAGAGGCAGGGGGTCGACTGTGCTCGTACAGTTCTTTCTCGGCGTGGCAATGTTTCTCGGCGCAGCCGGTCCGGTCGTCGGATAGACGCTGTCGGACGACCCACGGCCTTGATCGCCGCCCACTGCCTCGTCGATCCCTCTGTGAGTAAAGAGAAGTCGCTCCAGCGAAATGACTGAAGTTTCCCCCGTGCAGCATAGGGCAACGCTCACCATTGGTCGATCGACGCCTGGCGTGCCGTAGAGGCGATTACAGGTCCGATCACATAGAGGTCGCGGTCCGCGGCGCGGAGTGGGCGCCTTCCCGGCAATAGTGCAGTATGAATGGCATACCGAGTACAGTGCATACTTCGGATCGTCCGGGGAGGTTGCCCGCCCGATCCGCCGTCACGGTGCAGCACCCGCTGCGCCGTGACAGCCTCCGCTTCCCGGAAGTCAGGAGGCCAGGAGGCTAAGGAGGTTCCGTGGCTGCAATGTCGAGAGGCCCGAAGACGTCGCTGGTGGTCGCCCAGCAGATCGTCCGGGATACGGCGCGAAAAGGTCTGCAGCCCGGGGACCTGCTGCCCCCGGAGAAGGCGATGCTCGAGGAGTACCAGATCGGCCGCGGCACCCTCCGTGAGGGACTGCGGCTGCTGGAGTTCCAGGGGATGATCGCCCTCAAGCCGGGGCCCAAGGGCGGTCCCGTCCTCCTCGATCCGGACGCGTCCCATCTGGCGAGCACCATCATCCTGCTGATGCAGCTCCAGAACGCCTCGCTCAGCACGATCGTGGAGGCCCGCACCGCCCTCGAGCCCGTCATCTGCCGCCTGGCCGCCGAGCGGATCAGCGACGAGAACCTGCTCGAGCTCAAGCAGTCCGTCGACCGCATGCAGCAGTCGTTCGACACGGCGGACATCGACACGTTCCTCGAGACGAACAAGCAGTTCCACGACGTCATCGCCTGGTCCACCGGCAACGCGCTCTTCGGCTACCTGACGGACGCGCTGCTGCGGATCACCGGCGGCACGGTGATGGGCGTCGACCACCCCGCCCCGCTGCGGGAGACGACCCTGAAGGCGCACATCCAGATCTACGAGGCGCTGCATTCGCACGACGCGGACCTGTCCGAGGACCGGATGCGCGACCACATCAACGAATACGTCCGGTATGCCGAGCGCAAGTTCCCCGAACTCCTGAGCCAGGTCCTGCCCTGGAACCAGGCGCTCGGCGGCTGAACGACAGTCCTTCTCGCCGGACGGCGACATCGCCCGCTGGCCCGCACCGAAGAACCTCTCCGATCGTCGCCCTATATGCACACAGTCAGTAACCCCCGCCCGCTGCCATAGCCGGAACAACCCGTACACCGTTTGCCACGGTCCGTACCGGGAGCCCTTCGCCGCTCGCGTGCCCTTCTGATCCGACCGCTCCGGGCAGGTGAACCGGATCCCACGCCCACGCAGCTGAGCGCGGGTACTCGGACGCGAAAACGCCTTGTCCGCCGCCACCGCTTCCGGGCGCGATCGAGGGCGCCCACCACCAGGGCGGGCAACCTCGATCTGCTCGAGCAGTGGCATCCACTGGGGATCGTCACCGGCCTGGCCGGCGGTGAGGAGCACACTCATCGGCATTCCGCGCCTGTCGACAGCAAGGTGAATCTTGCTGCTCGGTCCTCCACCGGATCGTCCGAGGAGTTCTCCGTCGACAGCGAGGGCCTCGACCGCTGATGTGCAGCCCCCTGATGAGAGCCGACGGGTCCGTCCATACGGCAAACTCGTCACCGGTAGCGGCGGACAGGTGAGCACTCGAGCCTCCCGGACATCGAGTCCTGAAAATGGGCCGTGCCCCTGCCAGTCCGGAAGGCCACTCCCTGGCGCCGCCGGAGCGCGCGACAGGACCGTCGACGTTTTCCGACTGCCCCGGTGCCGGCGTCTCAGTCCTGGGCCGGCCGCAGCACCGACGGCCGCAGCCGATGGAAGTCCTTGACCCGCAGCGCCCGCAGGGGACGCAGCCGGAAACGGTCGTCGCCGTCGAGCACGCCGGCGAGGGTCGAATCGACCAGCACCGTCCCCGGCCGCGCGGCACCGGTCAGCCGCGCCGCGATGTTGACCGCCGAACCGAACACATCCCCGAACCGGGCCAGGACCGGCCCCTGCGCCATTCCCACCCGGAGATCCGGGGCGTCGGGACGGGAGCCGGACGACTCCTGCAGCGCCAGCGCGATCCGCGCGGCGTCCGCCGGATCCTCGGCGGCGAACATCACCTCGTCGCCCACGGTCTTGATCACCCAGCCGCCGCCCTGGGTCACGATCCCCGTCGCGGTCGACTCGAAGTCCTCGAGCAGGTCGTTGAGCTCATCGGCGTCGATCCGGCGGGTCAGGCGTGTGTACCCCACCATGTCGGCGAAGCCGACGACCAGGACCCGGCCGGCAGACTCGCCCCCGGCCCGCACCACGTTGCGTCCCGTCGTGGCCGCCAGGTGCCGTCGCCACACGTACAGCTGCAACGTCTCGGTGAGGGGCAGGACCCGTTGCAGCAGTTCGTCGACGAACGACCGGATCTCCCGCTCGGAGGGGGTGGTCCCGGTGTACTCGGTCTCGAGCCGATCGAGGATGTGGGTGTTCATCAGGGCCACCTCCCATTCGGCCAGCCGCGACATGGACTGTCCCAGCGACCGCGCGGCCGCCAGTTCCAGGTCGGGGTGCAGGGCGCCGCTCGCCACGATCGCGTCGATGTTCCGCAGCGCCGCGACATCGCCGTCCGTGAAGGTCCGCGCGTCCGGGTCCGGATCCACGGTGAATCCCAGCGCCTGCCAGAGCCGTTGGGTGCGTTCCAAGTCCACCCCGGCCAGGTCGGCGCTCTCCCGCTGGGTATAGCGACGCTCGCCGCCGAGCAGGGTCCGCTCGAGTTCGGCCTGCACGGCCTGCAGGAGCTCGGGCTCGAGCTCCGGTTGCTCCGACGCGCTCACGTCGCTCCTTCCCGGCCGCCGAAGGTGACCGGCCGACCCAGCATGGCCCACCTCGGTTCGGGCGCGCAACGAATCCGCGAGAGTGTCGCACCTGTGTGCGACAGTGATCGCGCCTTCTGCACCACCCAGCCCGAAAGGACGTGGCATGCCGCCCCGCAGACGAGCCGGCACAACCGGCCCGGATCACCTCACCGACGAGCAGCTCGCCGAGCTGACCACCGCCGTCGCGGACGGTCGCCGCGCCACCGTCTATCTCATCGAGGGCATTCCGAGCCTGGGCATCGCCCCGGGCGCGTCGGCCCGGGCGGTGTCGGTGGCGGGCCGCACGGTCACCGTCCGACCCAAGGGCGTCGACGACGAACTACCCTTCGAGGCCGAGGAGCTGCGTCTGACGAAGGAGCCGCCGAAGCCGGTCCGTAAGGCCGCGGATCGACCGACCCCGCGCCCCACCACCCCGCGCCCCACCACCCCACGCACGTCCGCGTCGCAGCCCACCGCGTCGGGTACCTCCCGCGCTCCCGCCCCGAAGAGCTCGTCGTCCCCGGTATCCACCCCCGCCACGAAGGAGACCACCACCGTGCCGCCGACCGCACCCGAATCGCAGACCGGCGCGACCCCGAAGCCGAAGGCGGCGTCGCGCCGGCCCAAGAAGCAGCCCGGCGTGACCGTCACCATCACCATCGACCCCGAGCAGGAGTGGACGGTCGGTGTTGCGCAGGGCACCCGGCGCCTGAGCAAGGCCAATCCCGTCAGCCCCGACGCCGTGGAGCGCGCCGTGCTCGAGCTCGGCGACGAGGCGGCCCTCGAGGCGGTCCGGTCCGTGATCGACGCGGCGCGCCAAGCCGCGGAGGAACGCGTCGCGCAGCTCAGCCGCGAACTCGAGGAGGCCAGAAAGGCGCTGGAGAGCCTGGGATCGGGCCCGACCGGGTAGTCTGATCCGCTGATGCGGCCGGAACCGGCCGGGCGGGAGGGCTCATGTTCAAGCGCGTTGCGATGGCGATCGTCGCGGGGGTCGCACTGCTGGCAGGTGGGACGGGGGTCGCGGTGGCGGCGCCGCCGGTTCCGCTCGGGGGCGGGTCGGGCATCACGCTCGGCAACGGATCCGAGGATCTGTTCGACTGCACGCTCGCCACGATCGGCAACGACCGTGCCGGCCGGCTCGTCGGCTTCACCGCCGGACACTGCGGCGGTCCCGGGACGACCGTGAAGTCCGAGGTGGACCCCGGGGCCGGGGTAGTCGGGCGTATCGTCGGTACCAACGAGGTGCTCGACTACTCGGTGATCGAGTTCGACCGCGGCCGCGTCGCGCCGGTGAACCGGGTCGGCAACGTCACCATCACCGGCGTCGGCACCCCCGTGGGGTTCCCCAACGTGGCGTGCAAGGAAGGCCGCACCACCGGCAACACCTGCGGTGTCGTGTGGGGCGACGTGTTCAATTCCCAGGAGACCTGGACGCAGGTGTGCGTCGTCGAGGGCGACTCCGGCGCCCCGCTGGTCGTCGGCACGACCCTCGTCGCGATGGTCAACGCCTACCTGCTCACGCCGTGCATCGGCCCGGAGGTGGGCACCAACTTCGTCACGATCCTCGGCGACGTCGACGCCCGTGGCGGCGTCGGTGCGGGTTACCGCCCCATCTGACGGACAGGCGCCGGCTCGTCGGCCGGCTACGGGACCGACAGCGGTAGCGGCCGGCCGACGATGCTTCGTCTCGGGGCCGGCAGGGCCGCGGCGATCTGCCGGATCTGCGAGACGGAATGGGCGTGCGGCGTCGCCACCATGGCCGGGACGCCGCTGTCGCCCGCCACGCGCAGGTCGAGGTCGAGGGGCACCTGCCCGAGGAGCGGTGCCGCGATGGCCCGGGCCAGGCGCTCGCCGCCTCCGGTGCCGAACAACGGGGTGCTCGCGTGGCACGACGAGCACACCAGCGCCGACATGTTCTCCACGACGCCGGCAACCGGCATCCGCAGATCACGCGCCATGCGGCCCACCCGTTGGGCGACGGTCTGGGCCGCCGGCTGGGGCGTGGTGACGACGAGGAGCGCCGCGTCCGGCACGAGTTCGAGCAGCGAGAGTGTCACATCTCCGGTGCCCGGGGGCAGGTCGATGAGCAGGACGTCGAGGTCACCCCAGTACACGTCGCGCACGAACTGCTCGATCGCCTTGTGCAGCATGGGGCCGCGCCAGACGACCGGCTCGTCGTCGCGGATGAAGAACCCGACGGACATGAGGGCGACGCCGAACGCCTCGACCGGCAGCATCGTTCCCTCCAGGGCGACCGGTGCGCGGCGCACCCCGAACAGATGCGGAACGGAGTAACCCCAGACGTCGGCGTCGAGAACGCCGACCCGCTTGCCCTGCTGGGCCAGCGCCACCGCGAGGTTGGCCGTGAGCGTCGACTTGCCGACGCCGCCCTTGCCGGAGGCCACGGCGTACACCCGGGTCGCCGAATCGGGACCGAAGGGGGGAGCGTCCGCGGGTCTCGTGCCGCGCAAGCGGGCGGCGAGCTGCCTCCGCTCGGTTTCGCTCATCGCCGCGAATACGACCTCGACGCCGGTCACGCCGGCGACTGCCCCGGCGGCCGCGGTGACGTCGGCGGAGAGGGCGGCCTGCATCGGACACGAGGAGGTGGTGAGCCGGACGGTCACCCGGACGAGTCCGGAGCGATCGATCCTCACCTCGCCGAGCATGCCGGCCTGTTCGAGCGGCAGATGCAACTCGGGATCCTCGACCCGGGCCAGCGCGGCACGCACCGCAGCCGCGGAGACCGCCGGGCCGGACGTCCTCCGCGACAGCAGGCTCATGTTCGCTCCTCCGTCCCGGGCGCGCGGAAGGCACGCCGGCGGGGTTTGACCGGACGCATCAGGAACTCCGGGCGGCGCAGCCCGGACCGGCTGGGGCCGGGCCGGGTGTACGCCAGCCAGGTGCGGTAGACCTCGCGGGACCGCCGGGTGTCCACCACCACGTCGCCGTACCGGTCGTCGGCGTGGGCCTTCTCCACGCGCACCTTCTGGTGCCAGCAGTGCATGCCCGACAGCGGGTCGGGGTGCACGGCGAAGGCCAGGTTCTGATGCACGCCGGGGTCGTCCCAGTAGATCCGCTCGCTGTCCGGGTCGTCGCTGCGGAACGGCTGTACGCCCTGCTTGTAGCGCAACCGCCACACCCCGTCTCCGTCGTTGTCGAGATCGACGAGGCCCATCGCCCAACGGGATCCGGCGTTCTCGGACGTACGCCAGCGGCCCATGTGGTGCGAGAGCGCGAGGACGCCGGGGCGGATCGACTCGGTCGCCCACACACGGGCCACGAAGTACCCGATCTCGGTGTTGACCCGGACCAGATCACCCGTGCCGACGCCGAAGTGCGCGGCGTCCGAGGGATTCGTCCACAGCGGATGCGTGTTGCTGATCTCGTTGAGGTACTTCGCGTTCGCGGACCGGGTGTGGACCAGGGTCGGCAACCGGAAGGTCGGCACGAGCACGATCTCGTTGTTCGCCGGGTCGATCGAGCGGTGCCCGACGTGGGACTCGATGTAGCCGGGCGTGGCGTACTCCTCCCACCCGAAGTCGACCATGGTCTCGCTGAACAGCTCGAGTTTGCGCGACGGGGTGAGCCAGCCGGCGGTCCTGCTGCCGTCCTCGTGGACGACACCGACCGCACCCGCCTCGCCGACGAGCGGCGGGGTCGAGTCCAGGGTGACGGGTTTGCGCAGCACCCCGTGCTCGTCCGGGTCCGCCCCCTCGGTCTCGGCGGCCGTCAGCGGCCGCTCGTCGAGCCGGTAGGTGTCCTTGGCGACCTCGAAGACGCCGTATCTGCGCATGTACTCCAGCGGGGTGAGCCCTTGGTCGGCCGCGGCCTTCGGCAGGCCCGGCACGCTGTTCTCGAACACCCACCGGTAGTACTCGTCGACGGTGACCTTCTGTCCGGGCCGGTAGGGGGATTCGAAGAACTTGCGGATGCCGAGGCTGCCGTCGGGGTCGATGCGCCAGGACAGCTCGAACCAGAACTCGTTCTCCTCCCACACCTCTCCGGGATTGGACTCGCGGGAGTCGGACACGCTCCGGCCCATGCGCTCGAGCGCCACCCGGGTGACGGGCTGACGGAATCCGAGCCACTTGCCGGCGTACTGCTCGTAGGACTGGGTGTCGTGCCGCTCGGTGCTGTGCCCCATGGGCAGGACGTAGTCGGCGAAGGTTGCCGTCTCGGACCACGTGGGGGTGAGTGCGACGTGGCAGCCCACGAGCGATTCGTCGGTCAGGGCCTCCAGCCAGCTGAAGCCGTCGGGATTGGTCCACACCGGGTTGTAGACCCGCGAGAAGTACATCGACAGCGTGCCGCGGCCGTCCTGGAGCAGATGCGGCAGCAGGATCGACATCTCGTTGGTCGACAGGGGGAACTCGGGGGGCCAGAGCAGCTCGTTCCAGGACTCGTGTCCCTGGGGCAGGTTCGGGCCGTGGGCGATGATCTTGTCCCAGCCGTTGGGGCTGGTGCCGCCCTTGGTGCCGACACTGCCGGTGAGCACGTTGAGGAAGAACAGGGCCCGCGAGACCTGCCACCCGCCGAGGTTGCCGGCGGTCGCCGCCCGCCACACGTGCGCCGACAGGGCCGAGCCGGCGGTGGCGACGATCCGGGCGAGTTCGGCGATCTGCTTCTCGGGTACCTGCGCCTCCTGCGCGGCGAAGGCGAAGGTGAAGCAGGCGTAGTCCTCGGTCAGTGCGCCGACGAACACGTCGAAGTCGTCGGCGGGCAGGTCGGGGTGGCGGTGCTTCATGTAGGTGGGCCAGTTCACCCAGCGGCGCAGGAATGCCCGGTCGATGTGGCCGGTGCGCAGCAGGTACGACGCGACGGACAGCAGGATCGCGGCCTCGCTGCCGGGCCAGGGGGCGATCCACAGGTCGGCGTGGGACGCGGTGTTCGACAGCCGCGGATCGAGCACGACGACCTTGGCGCCGCCCTCGACCTTGCCCTCCATGATCCGCTGCGCGTGCGGGTTGAAGTAGTGCCCGGTCTCGAGGTGGCTCGAGATCAGCAGGATGACCTTGGCGTTCGCGTAGTCCGGTGAGGGCCGGTCGTAGCCACCCCACAGGGCGTAGCCCAGCCGGGCGCCGGCGGAGCAGATGTTGGTGTGGCTGTTGTGTCCGTCCACCCCCCACGCCAGCAGGAACCGCTCGGCGAAGCCGTCCTCACCGGGTCGGCCCACGTGGTAGACGACCTCGTCCCGGCGGTCCTCGACGATGGCGGCCCGGATCCGGGCGGCGATGTCGTCGAGGGCCTCGTCCCAGCCGATGCGCTCCCACTGCCCACTGCCGCGGGCACCGACGCGCTTGAGCGGGTACAGGATGCGCTCGGGGTCCTTGATCTGGTTGATGGTCGCGGGACCTTTGGCGCAGTTGCGTCCGCGTGAGCCCGGATGCGCCGGGTTCCCCTCGAGCCGCTTGATGGACAGGTCCGACTTGTCCACGTACGCGAGCAGGCCGCACGCCGATTCGCAGTTGAAGCAGGTGGTGGGCACCAGCATGTATTCGTGCGGCACCTTACGAGGGTGGGCCTTGGCGTCGTATTCGACGTGGTGGTCCCAGTTTTCGACCGGAGGAAAGTTCCGCAGCCGCTCGTGCGTGCGCTGACCGGGCAGCGCCGACCCGGTCGGGGTGTGCTCCGTCTCGGCAGTCATGGGGTTCCCTTCGGGTGGGTGATCGGGTGCCGGTCGGGCCGCTCACGACAGGGGTGGGTCCTGGCCCGCCCGGACGAACGCAGTCTCGTAGGCCAGCAGTGAGATCTGCGTCAGCAGGCCGGCCGCGACGAGGAGGACGGCCCCGGCGGAGCCGTTCCACGACGGGGCGGCCAGTGCGGCCGCCACCACTGCCGGGACGATCGCCCCCAGCCAGAACAGCCGGGCGTAGCGGCCGCGGGTGATGATGTGCGCGGCCAGGGTCGCCTGCCGGCTGGCGTGCCGGCCGGAATACTCGATGACCAGCATCAGCAGGTGCAGTCCGGTCGAGAGCACGAAGACGCGCACGAGGAAGCCGACCGCCCCGTCGGAGAGACCCGCGAACGGCGCGACGACGAGCAGCGCCCCGGTTCCGACCGTGGCAGCCTGAACCAGCAGGTGCCAGAACAACAACGGTGACTGCCACAGGTCGCGGCCCTCGGCCTGCCCGAAGAGGAAACCGGTGTAGCCGGCGACCAGCGCGCCGGAGGCCAGGGCGGCCCAGGCGAGCACGGTTGCGCCCCAGGCCGATCCGAGGAAGGCGGCGAGGACCCACAGGGCGGCCACCCCGCCGAAGGCGGCCAGCGCGTACGCGCCCCACACGAGCCACGAGGACCAGTTGGATCTAAGGAAGATGTAGAGGAAACGCTCGGGCCGCTTCAGGTCCCAGATCAGCAGGACTCCGGTGAGCGCCGCGCCCACCATGGCCACCACGGGCGCCGCGTAGTCACCCAGCCATCCCAGGTCGACGCCGAGAATGTGGGCCAGTCCCGCGACGGCGAGGGCTCCGGCGGCGACGGCCTTGGTCCACAGGTAGGTCGTCACGCGCCATCCCCACGGCCGCGGATGGGCCGTGTTCAGCGTGGTGCGCGCCTTGGTCGTGGGGTCCCTGGGCAGGTCGACGGCGATTTCACGTCGGTGCGCGTCCGGCTCGGCCCAGATGTAGCTGTCGGCGACCGGTGCGGCCAGGGGGTCGAGGACCGCCCGGTCGGCACCGAGATAGAAGACGTTCGGCCCGGTGTTCTGTTCCGGCGAGCGCACGGCGGTCTGCTGCGTGCTGACCAGGGTGGCGATGCCGCTGGTCGGGTCGTCGAGGTCGCCGACCCAGATCGAATGGGTGGGGCACACCACGACGCAGGCAGGCTCCATGTCGTTGTCGACGCGGTGCGCGCACATGTTGCACTTCGCCGCGGTGTGGGTGTCCTGATCGATGTAGATGGCGTCGTAGGGGCACGCCTGCATGCAGCTCTTGCAGCCGATGCAGCGCTCGTTGTCGAAGTCGACGATCCCGTCGTCGCGCTTGAACAACGCGCCGGTGGGGCAGATCTTCACGCACGGTGCGTCGGTGCAGTGGTTGCAGCGCATCACGCCGAAAGATCTTGTGGTGTTTGGGAACTCACCGGCATCGACGTACTTCACCCACGTGCGGAACTGGCCGAGCGGCACCTCGTGCTCGGTCTTGCAGGCGACCGTGCAGGCGTGGCAGCCGATGCACGTGCGCTGATCGATCGCGAAGCCGTAGCGCACCGTCTCACTTCTTCCGGATGAGGTAACGGTGGACGCCGTCCTCGCTGTTGTTCTCCAGCAGTTCGTTTCCCGTGTCGGTCGCCCACGACGGGATGTCGCGTTTCGATCCGCCGTCGGTGGCCTCGACGAGCAGGATCTGCCCGGACTCGAGCTTCTTGATCGCACGCGAGGCAAGCAGCACGGGCATCGGGCATTTCTGTCCCTTGGCGTCGACGACGACGTCGATCTGGTGGTCCACGGTCCGCTCCTGGGTTCGGAAAGGTCAGATGAAGAGGCTGATCTGGGACCTGCTCATGGCGGACAGGGCGGTGGCGGCACCGACGGGCTCGCCCACTCCCTCGATGAGCTGGTCGCGGCGAAGGCCCAGCAGGTCCATGGTCATCTCGCACGGCCACAGGTTCACGCCCAGCTCGGTGCACATCTCGACCAACTCGGCGGGGTGGGCCACGTTCTTCTGGCGCGCCAGTTTTTTCATCATCCAGGGTCCGGCGCCGGCCAGGTGGAGCTTCGACAATTTCATGTGCCGCATTCCCGGCCGGTTCATGCCGGCCAGCGCCTTGGTCATCGCGTCGGTGCCGGTGATCCGGACGTCGTCGCGCACCAGGGGGAACAGTCCCCAGAAGGTGAAGAAGATCGTCGTGGACATGCCGTAGGCGGCGCCGGTGGAGCCCAGGATCAGGGTCGGCCACATTCTGTCCAGATCGCCGCTCCACGCCACGATCGTCATGCTCTCCGGGGCGTCGTCGACGTCACGCTGCGGGTTGTCCGACATGCGCCGGCCCCTTTCGTGGTTGCCGGGGAGGCCTCGTCCGGCCTTCGCGCGGAGTGTTGCGATATGTGATCCAGGACACTACATTCGTGTATGCGCATACCACAAGACGGTTCGGAAAGTCGCCCTCCCGGTGTGCGGACCACCCGCCCGTTTCGTCCCTGGGAGGACACGTGGCCGATACCGTCACAGCCTTGGAACTGTTTCGCGAACTCCAGGCGGGCACCGTTCCCGAGATCCTCGACATCCGCAGCACCGAGGATTTCCGGGCCGGCCGGATCGAAGGCCCCCGGCCCGTTCCCACTCGCCACGTCCCGGTCTATCGGGTGATGGAAGAACTCGAGGAACAGGCCGCCGTCACGCGGGCGGGCGCCGTCGTCGTCTGCGGACAGGGCAACGGCTCCGAACTGGTCGCCGAGGAGTTCGAGACGCTGGGCCTGGGCACCCGCTCCCTCGCGGGCGGTACCGACGCGTGGAACCGGCTCCTCGTTCCCGTCGAGATCACCGGACTACCCGGCGACGTGCGCATCTGGCAGTTCCAGCGACCGGCGAAGGCCTGCCTGTCGTACCTCGTCGGCGTGCCCGGCGGCCGCGGCATCGTCGTCGACCCCGCCAGGTCGACCGAGGCATACCTGGAACTCGCTCGAATGCAAGATGTTTCGATCGTGCACGTCGTGGACACCCACGTGCACGCGGACCATGTCAGTGGTGGCCCGGCACTGGCCGCCCGGCTCGATGCGGAGTACCACCTGCCGCCGGAGGACGCCGGCGGCATCGTCCCGTTCCCCAACCGGCCGCTGAAGGAGGGCGACGAACTCGACCTGGGGTCCACCGTCGTCCGGGCCATGACCATGCACCTGCCGGGCCACACCCCCGGCACGACGGCACTGCTGGTCAGCGATTCGGTCCTGCTCGTCGGCGACACCGTCTTCGTCCGGGGACTCGGCCGGCCCGACCTGACCGGCCGGGCCGAGGAGCTGGCGCGGGATCTGTTCCGCAGCGTGCACGACAGGCTGCGGCCCCTCGACCCGCGAACGATGATCGCCCCGGCCCACTGGTCGAGCAGCGAGGAGATCAACGCCGAAGGACTGGTCGTCACCACGCTGGAAGAGGTTTTCACCGCCACACTGCTGAACGAGCGCGCCCTCGAACGCTTCGTCGAGCAGATCGTGAACTCGCTGCCCGCAGCCCCGCACACCTACGAGACGATCCGCCGCGTGAACGCCGGACAACTCGCCCCCGCCGACGACGAGCTCGAGGTCCTCGACGTCGGCCGCAACCAATGCGCGGCAGCCACCTCGCTGAAGGCCGCCCACTGAGCGGCGCGGCCACCGACGGCACCATCGCGCTCGCCGGGCCGGCGCCCCGCCGCGATCCGGTGCGCCGCTGCCGCCCGGCCGGCGCACCTATAATCGGCACCCGACGCTCGGTTCGGAGGGGTGATGGAACAGGACATCGCGGCACAGTTGCAGGAACTCCACGCCCGAGTCTGCAAGGCCATCGCCGACCCCAAGCGACTGCTCATCATCAACGAGCTGCGGGACGGCGAACTCAGCGTCGGTGACCTGTGCGAGGCGCTGGGCTTCAGCCAGTCCAACGCCAGCCAGCATCTGTCCGTTCTCCGCGAGCGCGGGATCGTGAACGCGCGACGTTCCGGCAACAACGTCTTCTATTCGCTGCGCAGCCGGAAGATCGTGCAGGCGGTGGACCTGCTCCGGGAATTCCTGGCCGAGGACCTGGCCGACCAGGCGATCCTGCGGGGCGCCCTCGACGGCCGGGACGTCGACCTCGGCCTCGATCTGTAGGGCGCCGCCGCGCAGGCCGATTCTCCACCGCCTCAACGGATCCGCGAATCGGGTCAGCCGCAGACCGCGCCGCTCGACGCCGAACCGACCAGCTTCGTGTACTTGGCCAGCACGCCGCGCGTGTAGCGGGGAGGCAGCGGCTCCCACCCCTGCCGGCGGGACGCGAGTTCGTCCTCGTCGACCAGCACGTCGAGGGTGCCGTTCGCGACGTCGAGGCGGATCGGGTCGCCGTCGCGGACGAAGGCGATCGGGCCACCGTCCACCGCCTCCGGAGCCACGTGCCCGACGCACAGGCCCGTCGTGCCGCCGGAGAACCGCCCGTCGGTGAGCAGCAGCACGTCCTTACCGAGGCCGGCACCCTTGATCGCGCCGGTGATAGCGAGCATCTCCCGCATCCCCGGCCCGCCCTTCGGGCCCTCGTACCGGATCACCACCACGTCTCCCGCGGTGATCGTGCCGTCCTCGAGCGCGTCCATCGCGGCCCGCTCGCGCTCGAAGACCCGGGCGGTGCCCTCGAACACCGACTCGTCGAACCCGGCGGACTTCACCACCGCGCCGCCCGGGGCGAGACTGCCCTTCAGGATCGTGATGCCCCCCGTGGGGTGGATGGGTTCGCTCAGTGCGCGCAGCACCTTCCCGTCCGGGTCGGGCGGGGCGATCTCGGCCAGGTTCTCGGCGACGGTCCGCCCGGTGACGGTGAGACAGTCGCCGTGCAGCAGGCCCGCGTCGAGCAGGGTCTTCATGATCACCGGCACGCCGCCGATGCGGTCGACGTCCTGCATCACGTGCCGGCCGAACGGCTTGACGTCGGCCAGGTGCGGGACGCGCGCACCGATGCGGGAGAAGTCGTCCAGGCTCAGCTCGACCTGCGTCTCGTGCGCGATCGCGAGCAGATGCAGCACCGCGTTGGTCGACCCACCGAACGCCATCACCACGGCGATCGCGTTCTCGAACGCCTCCTTCGTGAGGATGTCGGAGGCGGTGATGCCGCGGCGCAGCAGGTTCACCACGGCCTGCCCGCTGCGGCGGGCGTACCCGTCGCGGCGGCGGTCCGTCGCCGGCGGCGCCGCGCTTCCCGGCAGCGACATGCCGAGCGCCTCGGCGGCGCTGGCCATCGTGTTCGCCGTGTACATGCCGCCGCACGCGCCCTCACCGGGGCAGATGGCCCGCTCGATCGCGTCGACGTCCTCCCGGCTCATCAGCCCGCGGGCGCAGGCGCCGACCGCCTCGAAGGCGTCGATGATCGTCACGTCGCGTTCGGATCCGTCGGACAGCTTCGCGACGCCCGGCAGGATCGACCCCGCATACAGGAACACGGCCGCCAGGTCGAGACGCGCGGCGGCCATCAGCATTCCGGGCAGGGACTTGTCGCATCCTGCGAGCAGCACCGACCCGTCGAGCCGTTCCGCCTGCATGACCGTCTCCACGCTGTCGGCGATCACCTCCCGCGACACCAGCGAGAAGTGCATCCCCTCGTGACCCATCGAGATGCCGTCGGAGACGGAGATCGTGCCGAACTCGAGTGGATACCCGCCGGCGGCGTGCACGCCGTCCTTGACCGCCTGCGCCAGCCGGTCCAGCGACAGGTTGCACGGGGTGATCTCGTTCCACGACGAGGCCACCCCGATCTGCGGCTTGCCCCAGTCGTCGTCGCCCATGCCGACCGCGCGGAGCATGCCGCGCGCCGCGGTCTTCTCGAGGCCGTCGGTGACGTCGCGGCTGCGGGGCTTGATGTCCGGCTCGGTCGCGTTGCTCGCCTCCGGCTCGGTCGCGTTGCTCGCCTTCGGCTCGGTCGCGTTGCTCGCCTCCGGCTCGGTCGGCGTGCTCATCGCGTTCCTCCCGGTCGGGGATCACGCCCGGTCAGTGCCAGCAACCGGTCCTGCACGGCCGCGTCGTCGGGTACCGGCACGGGCGGCGCGAACAGCCCGCTCGCGGCCAGCATGTCGCGCTGCGGTTGTATGTCCTCCCACACGGCCGCCACCAGGTCGGGATCGAGGCGCTCGTCGGCCCCCACCGCCCGGGCCAGGTCCCACGTGTGGATCGCGATGTCCGCGACCTGCTGCCGCAGATAGTCGCGGACGGGCACCATCCCGTAGGACAGGTGCACCTGCTTGTCCGGGTCGGTGGACGCCCACGCGACGGAGGCGTCGACGGCGTGCCGGTCCCATTCGGCGGACAGGTCGTCGCCGAGCGGGTCGAGTTCGGCCTCCGCCTCGGCGATCGTCCTGCCGGCGAGCAGCGGCGGCACCCACCGCTGCTCGTCCACGACGTGCCGGACCAGGGTGGCGACGTCCCATTCGGTGTCGGGGGTGGGGGCGGACCAGTCGGTGACCGCCGAGAGCCGGCTCTCGAAACCTTGCCGGGCGATGTGCTGCAGTTCGAGCCAGTCGTACGACATGGATTCAGCCTAGGCGGGCGATGGCGGCGGCACCGGGTTTCCCGACGTGCGGCGGCCCGCGATGTTCGGAAGGATCGGTGTCGCCGCACCTGGTGCGGTCCCCGATCGTCCGGACAGTACTGGAGAAGTCATGCCCGTCCCCACCGTCGACCTCGCCCCCGGCCTGACCGTCAGCGCACAGGGATACGGCGCGATGTCGGTCTCGCCTGCCTACGGCCCCGTCGATCTCGACGAGGCCCTGGCGACGTTGCATCACGCCGTCGACCTGGGGGTCACGTTCGTCGATACCGCGAACGTCTACGGCGACGGCACCAGCGAACGGGTCGTCGGGAAGCTGCTGCAGGACCGCGGCGACGAGGTGCAGGTGGCCACGAAGTTCGGGCTCGTCGGCGCGCTGGGCAGCGGTAATCGCGGCATCGACGGCCGTCCCGAGTACGCGAAGAAGGCCCTCGACGAGTCCCTCGACCGGCTCGGGGTGGACCGCGTCGACCTGTACTACCTGCACCGCGTGGACCCGGACGTGCCCATCGAGGACACGGTCGGCGCGTTGGCCGAGCTGGTGCAGGCCGGCAAGATCCGGCATATCGGGTTGTCCGAGGCCACCGGCGACGAGCTGCGGCGCGCGCACGCGGTGCACCCGATCGCCGCGATCCAATCCGAGTGGAGCATCGTCTCCCGGGACGTCGAGAAGAACGTCGTGCCGACCGCCGCCGAGCTGGGCATCGGCTTCGTGCCGTACTCGCCGGTCAGCCGCGGTCTGCTCACCGACGCGTTCGATGCCGCCCGGATCGGGGAGAAGGACCTGCGCCGGCGCTTCCCCCGGTTCGGCGCCGGCGCGCTGCCCGCCAATCTGCAGGTGCGCGCCGCGGTACGCGCGGTCGCCGACGAGGCGGACGCCACCGTCGCGCAGGTGGCGCTGGCCTGGCTGGATGCCAAGGCACGGCAGTTCGGGCTGCCGTCGGTGGCGATACCGGGCAGCCGCTCCGCCGCGCGCGTCACCGAGAACGCCGGCGCGCTCGACGTGCGTCTCACCGACGAGCAGGTCGCCCGCCTCGACACCCTCGCCGACGCGGTCGTCGGTGGGCGGGCCGCGGACCCGACCTGGGTGTCGTGGGGCCGGGAGTGACTACCGGCGGGTAGGCGCCCCGCCGCGTAGGGTCGTTTCATCATGAAACGGGTTTGGTGGGTGTGGGGCGTGGGTGTCCTCGCCTATGTCGTGGCCGTCATGCATCGCACGTCGTTCGGCGTGTCCGGACTCGCCGCGACCGAACGCTTCGACATCACCCCGGCCGTGCTGTCGGGCTTCGTGGTCTTGCAGATCGTGGTGTACGCGGGCATGCAGATCCCGGCCGGGGTGCTGCTCGACCGGTTCGGTTCCCGGGTGATGATCGCCTCGGGTGCGGCGATCATGGCGGCGGCGCAGCTGGTGCTGGCGTTCACCGAGTCCCTGCCCGCCGCCTATGCGGCCCGCGTCTTCGTCGGGGCAGGCGACGCGCTGACCTTCATCTCGGTGCTGCGGCTGGTGCCGGTGTGGTTCGACACGCGGCGGGTGCCGTTGGTGTCGCAGCTGACCGGCATCCTGGGGCAGCTGGGTCAGGTGCTCTCGGCGCTGCCCTTCGTGCTGATCCTGGGCGGAGCGGGGTGGAGCGCGGCGTTCGCGAGCGCCGCGGCGCTCGGCGTGCTCGCCTGCGTGCTCGCGGTCGCAGTGGTGCGCGACGCGCCGCCGGGCGTGGTCGTGCGGACCGAGGCTGCCGGGATGCGGCAGGTGCTCGGGCAGATCGGGGTGGTGTGGCGCAGACCGGGCACACGGCTCGGCTTCTTCACCCACATGGGCACCCAATTCTCCATCACCACGTTCGCGTTGCTGTGGGGCGTGCCGTACCTCCAGTCCGCGCAGGGACTGTCCGCGGCGGCCGCCGGTTCGCTGCTCACCCTCTCCGTGGTCGCGGCGATCGCGGCCGGCCCGGTGCTCGGGATCCTCAGCGGCCGGTTCCCGCTGCACCGATCGTGGCTGGTGCTGTCGATCATGGTGAGCAACGCCGCGATGTGGACGGTCGTGCTGCTGTTGCCGGCACCGGCCCCGATGTGGCTGCTCGTCCTCCTGATCGTGACCATCTCGGTGGGCGGACCCGGGTCTATGATCGGATTCGACTATGCCCGGACATTCAACCCGAGCACCGCGCTCGGCACCGCCCAGGGCATGGTCAACATCGGCGGATTCCTGGCGTCCCTGCTGGTGATCCAGGCGATGGGGTTGATCCTGCAGCGTCTCGGCGGCTACACCTTCGAGGCGTTCCGGGTCGCCTGGCTGGCGCAGTATCCCGTGTGGGTCGTGGCGATCATCGGGGTGCTCGTCACCCGCGGCAAGGCCCGCCGCGAGGCGGGCGTGTCGCCGCGGACGCTGCGGCAGGTGCTGCGCGACGGTCGTCGCGCGGGGCCGGCGAATTCGCAGACGCGCATCGAGGAGGCTGGCGATGACGGTGAGCGGACCCGGGCGGACTGACATCCTCCGGCGGGATCTGGCTCGGTTCCTGAAGACCTGCGGGTTCGGGGTCGAAGAGTTACGGACGAAGATCGACATCGTCCGCAGCGAGTTCGCCGACACCCACGGTTACGATCCCGTCGAGCACGCCGAATCGTGGCTGACCACGCCCGACTCGGTCCTGGACGAGGCCGATCCTCCGCTGCGGGTCGAGGACGTCGGGCGGGACGTCGCCGGGATCCGGCTCACGTGCGCCGTCACCGCCGACGTGTACCGGGTCCGGGACCTGCTCGTCGCCCGGCGGGACGTGCGGGTGATCGAGGCGAGGGACTACATCAAGCGCGCCGGCCCGGACGGGTACCGCGGGCTGTGCCTCGTCGTGGAGGTGCCGGTGGCGTCGACCGGCCGGGTGCGGACGGTATACGTGGAGGTGCAGATCCGCACCGGGGTCATGGAGTCGTGGGAAAGCGTGGCGACGCGGCTGCGCACCGAGTTCGACGGTCACGTCCCGCGGGAGATGCTCGACGAACTGCGCGCCGCCGCGGAGAGCGCCCGGGATCTCGACTCGCGGATCGGCGCGTTGCAGCGGCGCGTGGAGGAGCGGTCCGCGGTGGACCGGGACGCACCCCCGGCGTAGGTCCGCTCGCCCGGCGTAGCCGCGCGCGGACGGCACCGATGCGCGCGGGGGATCACGAATACGACGAACCCCGCCGCGAGCGCGTCGCGACGGGGTTCGTGCTGCGGGGCTCAGTTGTAGCTGTAGAAGCCCTGGCCGGTCTTGCGGCCGAGGCGGCCGGCGTCGACCATGCGGCGCAGCAGCGCCGGGGGCGCGTAGTGCGGTTCGGCGAACTCGTCGTACAGCGACTGGGCGGCGTTGAGGGTGACGTCGAGGCCGACGGTGTCGATGAGGGTGAGCGGACCCATCGGGTAGCCGCAGCCGCCTTTCATCGCGGCGTCGATGTCTTCCTTCGTCGCGTATCCCGACTCGAGCATCCGCACGGCGGACGTCAGGTACGGGATCAGCAGCGCGTTGACGATGAAGCCGGCGCGGTCGCCCGCGCGGACCGTCATCTTGCCGAGGGTGTTCTTGACGTAGTCGAAGACGGCGTTCGCCGTCTCCTCCTCGGTGGTCAGCGCCGAGATGATCTCCACCAGCGGCATCACCGGCACCGGGTTGAAGAAGTGCACACCCACGACCTGTCCCGGGCGCGACGTCGCCTGGGCCATCTTGATCACCGGGAGCGACGACGTGTTGGTCGCCAGGATGCAGGAGGGCTTCACGACCGCGTCGAGCTTGGTGAAGATGTCGACCTTGAGCGACTCGATCTCGGGCGCCGCCTCGATGACGAGATCACGGTCGGCGAGATCTGCGACGTCGGTGGTGACACGAACCCGCGCGATCGCGGCGTCGGCCTCCTCCTGCGTGATCTTGCCGCGGGCGACGCCCTTGCCGATCGAGCCGGAGACGCGCTTGCGGGCCGCGTCGGCGAACTCCTCGCTGGTCTCGAGCACGATCACGTCGCTGCCGGCCTTGGCGCACACCTCGGCGATGCCGGCCCCCATCGTGCCGCCACCGACTACACCGATCAATTCCACTGCCACGGGAGATTCTCCTCGATACGAAGGTTGGACCAGGGTGAACTTACTGCCGCCGCGTCAGCGGAGCAGCGCGCGGGACATGACGACCCGCTGGATCTGGTTGGTGCCCTCGTAGATCTGGGTGATCTTGGCGTCGCGCATCATCCGCTCGACCGGGAAGTCGGTGGTGTAGCCGGCACCGCCGAACAGCTGCACGGCGTCCGTGGTGACCTCCATCGCGACATCGGAGGCGAAGCACTTGGCGGCGGAGGAGATGAAGCCGAGGTTCGGCTCGCCGCGCTCGGCGCGCGCCGCGGAGGTGTACACCATCAGGCGTGCCGCCTCGACCTTCATGGCCATGTCGGCCAGCATGAACTGCACACCCTGGAAGTCGGAGATCGGCTTGCCGAACTGCTTGCGGTCCTTGGTGTAGGCGATCGCCGCGTCGAGCGCGCCCTGCGCGAGGCCGACCGCCTGCGCGCCGATGGTGGGGCGGGTGTGGTCGAGGGTCGCGAGGGCGGTCTTGAAGCCGGTGCCGGGCTCGCCGATGATGCGGTCGCCGGGGATGCGGCAGTTCTCGAAGTACAGCTCGGCGGTCGGGGAGCCCTTGATGCCGAGCTTCTTCTCCTTGGGGCCCACGACGAAGCCCTCGTCGTCCTTGTGGACCATGAACGCGGAGATGCCGTTGGCGCCCTTGTCGGGGTCGGTGACGGCCATGACGGTGTACCAGCTGGACTTGCCGCCGTTGGTGATCCAGCACTTGGAGCCGTTGAGGATCCAGTCGTCGCCGTCGGCCTTGGCGCGGGTACGCATGCCCGCGGCGTCGGAGCCGGCCTCCCGCTCGGACAGCGCGTAGGACGCCATGTCGCCCTTGACCAGGTCGGGCAGGACCTTCTGCTTGAGCTCCTCGGAGCCGGACAGGATCAGACCCATGGTGCCGAGCTTGTTCACGGCCGGGATCAGCGAGGACGAACCGCAGACGCGGGCGACCTCCTCGATGACGATGCAGGTGGCGACCGAGTCGGCGCCGTCGCCGCCGTACTCCGTGGGGACATGGATCGCGTTCAGGCCGGACTTGTTGAGGGCGTCGAGGGCCTCCTGCGGGAAGCGGGAGTTCTCGTCGACGTCCTTGGCGTAGGGCGCGATCTCCTTTTCGGCCAGCGCGCGGATGGCGGCACGGAGCTCATCGTGCTCCTCGCCCAGCTTGAACAGACCGAACTCCGGGTTGAAGGCCATGACGGCGGACTCCTATCGGCACGCAGTGCCAGTGTTTGAGTTGGTGTCGCATCCATCCTACTGAGCGGAGGGCTCGCGACGTCACGAAATCGGTTCCAGTGAACCACGGCACTCAGTGCCACGTCAATGGGGGTGGCGGATCGTCGGCCACCCCTGACGTCAGTCCGACGCCGCCTCGAGCTGCGCCTGCACCTGGCGGGCGACCTCCGCGGGCGACGTGCCCGGGGGATAGGTCACCACCGTGATCGCGCGCTCGGCGTCCCGCGCCGGACCGACGGCCGGCGCGGCGCTCTGCCCCGGTGCGACACCGAACGAGCGCCGCACCTCGAGCAGCGCGCGGCGCAGTTCCTCCGCCGTCGCGGACTCGTCGCCGCGGATCATCGCGCGCAGCAGGAAGTTGTGCGTCGCGGTCATCGCGGCCGCGAAGCTGACGATCCGCACCCCCGACTCCGACGGCACCGCCGAGCGCAGGTAGTCGGTGAACAGCCGCTCGTAGCGGTACGTCGTGACCAGCTCCCGCTCGCGCAGCGCAGGCACCCGCTGCACCACGCGATACCGCCACACCGCAAGCTCCCGCTTGTCCCGGAAGTGCCCGAACACCAGCTCGGCGGCCTCGGCGGCGGCCGCCCACGGATCGTCGAAGTTCCCCGACAGATAGCGTGCGACCTGCTCGAGCAGCGACTCGTGATCGGCGAAGATCACGTCCTCCTTCGAGCGGAACTGCCGGAAGAAGGTCCGTCGCGACACTCCCGCGGCCGACGCAATCTGCTCGACGGTGGTCGACTCATAGCCGTACTCGGAGAACAGGCGGATCGCCTGCGTCACCACGTGCACCCGGAACTGGGCGGGATCGGGGCCGGTCGCGTCGATGCGGCGGGCGGAGTCGGGACCGAGTGCCATGGTTCTCAGTATCCAATCCGCGGTATCGAAGTCGAAACGGCCGCGCCGCCGGACCCGGCGGCGCGGCCGGCGTCAGGCCTGCGCCGAGTGCGCGGCCCGCAGCTCGAACTTGAGGATCTTGCCGGTCGGCGTCCGCGGCAGATCCAGCGGGAACACGATCTCCCGCGGCACCTTGTACCCGGCGAGCAACGTGCGCGTGTAGGAGATCAGCTCCTCGGCCGTCACGGTCTCGCCCTTCTTCAGGATCACGAACGCCTTGGGACGCTCGCCCCACTTCTCGTCGGGCACGCCCACCACCGCGACGTCCAGCACGGCCGGGTGGCTGACGATGGCCTGCTCGACCTCCACGGTGGAGATGTTCTCGCCGCCGGAGATGATGATGTCCTTGGCGCGGTCCTTGAGCTGGATGTATCCGTCCGGGTACATCACGCCCAGGTCGCCGGTGTGGAACCAGCCGCCCTTGAACGCCTCCGCCGTGGCCTCCGGATCCTTGAAGTACCCGGCCATGACGTTGTTGCCGCGCAGCACGATCTCGCCCATCGTCTGCCCGTCCGCGGGCACGTCGTTCATGTTCGCGTCGACGACCCGTGCGTTCTCCGCCTGCAGCATGCCCACGCCCTGCCGCGACAGGAGCGCTGCGCGTTCCTCGGCGGGCTTGTCGTCCCACGAGTCCTGGTATTCGCAGATCGTGTACGGCCCGTAGACCTCGGTGAGGCCGTACACGTGCACGACGGTCACGCCGATCGCCTCGAGCTGCGCGATCACCGTCGGCGACGGGGGTGCGCCCGCCGTGGTGATCCGCAGCGGCCGGTCCAGCCGGTGGGCCTGCGGGGCCTCGGCGATGGTCGAGCACACCGCCGGGGCGCCGCAGAGGTTGGTGACGCCCAGGTTGTCGATGGCGTCCCAGATCGCGTCCGCCCGCACGGCCCGCAGACAGATGTGCGTGCCGGCGGCCGCCGTCACGGCCCACGGCGTGCACCAGCCGTTGCAGTGGAACATCGGCAGGGTCCACAGGTACTGCGTCTTCCCGTCGAACCCGTTGTGGAACGTCTCGCCGAAGGAATTGAGGTAGGCGCCGCGGTGCGTGTACATCACGCCCTTCGGCTTGCCGGTGGTGCCCGACGTGTAGTTCAGGGTGATGACCTGCTCCTCGTCGTCGACGCCCCAGGGCAGCGGGGTGTCGTCGAGGTCGTCGGCGGCGGCGAGGAACTCGTCGTACCGGGTGGTGACGATCCCGGCCGGCACGTCCGGGTACGGGACCGTCGAATCCGGCACCTCCACGACCGCCGTCAGCGACGGCACGCCGGCCGTGACACCGGCGACCGACCCCACGAACTCCGAGTCGACGAACAGCAGCGACGCCTCGGCGTGACCGAGAATGTACTCGAGCTCGGGCCCGGCGAGCCGGGAGTTCAGCGCGATCAGCACGCCCCCGGCGAGCGGCACCGCGAAGTGCGCGATGAGCAGCTCCGGCACGTTCGGCGCCAGGAAGGCCACCCGGTCGCCCGGCTGGATCCGGCTGCGCAGGACCCGGGCCAGGCGCTGCGCCTCGTCGGCGAACTGCGCGTACGTGTAGCGGCGGTCGCCGTGGACGATCGCGGTGCGGTCGGGGAACACGGACGACGAACGCTCGAGGAACCGCAGGGGGCTGAGCGGGGTGTGGTTCGCCGTTCGGGCGGCGGGGACGGATGTGGGGGTGGGCACGGATACCTCCGGGACTTCGGCACTCGGTCGGTGTACGCCATTGTGATCGCTGCAACACCGGAACGGGTGGAGGTTATGAGTCACGACAGATTCCCCGCTACCCTCCGAAGTGGGTATTCACGGTCTCGGAGGTGATTCCGGTGAGGTCTGTGTCGACGAACCCAGCGTCGACGAGCACGGCGTCGACGAACCCGGCATCGACAAGGGTCGGGACGCCGAATGTTGCGGCGACGCGCCAGGGCCCGCACGCGCACCTGCGGCCGAGCGACGAGGACGCCCTGCGCGCCGAGCTGCGGCAGCTGCAGATCTCGACCGGGATGCCCGTGCTGTTCGGTGGCACCGTGCACGGCGGGGACATGCTGCTGTCCGGTTTCGTCGGCACGCGCAGCGGCATCCTCCGCGACCTGGTGATCAGCTCCGAGTGCGGGCTCGGCGGCAAGGTGGTCGCCGAGCAACGGCCCGGCGCGGTGTCGGACTACTTCAACTCCCCCCAGATCTCCCACGAGTACGACCGGGAGGTCGCGGGGGAGGGCATCGAGTCGCTGCTCGCCGTGCCGGTGGTGGTGCGCCGCCGCACCCGCGCCGCCCTGTACGGCGGCCTGCGGACCAGCCTGCCGATCGGCGACGTGGTCGTCGAGCAGGTGATGCGGTCGGCCCGCAGGCTCGCCCGCGAGATCGAGATCCGGGACGAGGTGGACCGGCGGGTCGCCCTCATCGACAACGCCCGCGCCGCCGCCCCCTCCGCCGTGTCCGCGTCGGTGTCGGAGGGCATCACCGAGAGCTACCTGGCCCTGCGGGAGATCGCGGCACAGACGTCCGACCCGGGGATCGAAGCGCGCCTGCGGGAGGTCGAGGAGAAGCTGCGGACGCTGACCGGCGGGGCGGCCACACCGACGGTGCGGCTCTCGGCGCGGGAACGGGATGTGCTGGCGTACGTGGCGCTCGGGTGCCGCAACGCCGAGATCGCCGAGCGACTGTCGCTGAGCGTGGAGACCGTCAAGAGCTACATGCGCAATCTGATGGGCAAGCTCGAGGTGGGCAGCCGGCACGAGGCGGTCGTCGAGGCCCGTCGGCAGGGCCTGTTGCCCTAGCGGGACTTTGTCGCAGTCCACCTCCGTAGCGGACCGGGGTGGTTTCCGGCTCGGCGCCAGCCGGTAGTGGTGGGCAGCGCCGATATCGGATGGGGTTTCTTCAGCAGATCTTCACCGGATCTCGTGCTGGGCTACAGCGGTGGGCACCTACGGTGAGTGCGCCCGCCACAACCGCGGTGGAAGAAGGCGCCGGTGGCGCGTGCACGCCTTCGAGTGTCCTAGGTGAGAGATGGCTGCATGCGAGTCCGGTTCCCCGGAGTCCACGGCCGAGTCGGCCGATTCGGCGCAGTCGTCGTTGCTGGCGGCTGATGGGATCGAGAAGGGTTTCGGTCGCGGCTGGTGGCCGGGACGGCACCGCACCCCGGTGTTGCGCGGGGCGGACCTGGTGCTGCGCCCCGGGGAGGTTGTCGGGCTGGCGGGGGAGAACGGCTCGGGCAAGTCGACGCTGATGAAGATTCTCGTCGGGGACTTGCGGGCCGATGCCGGCAGTGTGCGCCGTCCGCGGCGGCTGGGCTATTGCCCGCAGCAGCCGGTGGTCTACGAACGGCTCACGTGCGACGAGCACTTCGAGTTGTTCGGTCGGGCGTACCGGATGAGCCCGGAGGTTGCGCACCGCTCCCGCGGCCACCTGTACGCCACGTTGGGGTTCGAACGCTACGCCGGCACCCGTGCCGACCGGTTGTCGGGCGGGACGCTGGCGAAATTGAACCTGGGGCTGGCGCTGCTGGCCGATCCGGAGGTGTTGCTGCTGGACGAGCCGTATGCCGGGTTCGACTGGGATACCTATCTGCGGTTCTGGGAGATCGTGGCGCAGCGTCGGCAGGCGGGCCGCTCGGTGTTGATCATCAGTCATTTCGTGGCGGACGAGCAGCGGTTCGATCGCATCGTCGATCTGCGGGAGGGCCGGACGGTGCCGCGATGAGCCTCGCCCCCACCGTGCGGTCGGCGGTCGGCGACGTCCGGGCGCTGATCGGCCGGTTCCTGGCCGACTATGTCCGCAACCCGGTGAATCTGCTGGTGCTGGTGATTGTGCCTGTGGTGTTCGTGATCGTCGCGGCTGGAGCGATGGCCGATGCGGCCAGGCTGCTCGGTGGCGCGGGCGGACCGGCGGTGGAAACGGCGACGGCCGGGTGGGCGGCGGGTTTCCTGGCCGGGATCGCGATGTACTTCCAGATCAATGCCGCCCGGGCGGCGGACCGGCGGCTGGTGTCGGCGGGCCTGGCGACAGGGCGGCTGGTGCTGGCCCGGCTCGGCACCGGTCTGGCGTTGGCGGTGCTGGTCTCGGCGGTGGCGTTGCTGGCGCTGGCGGTGCGGGTCGGCATCGATGCTCCGGTGCGGGTGACGGTGGGCACGGTGATGTTCGCGATGGTCTACCTGGCGATCGGGGCGGTGGTCGGCGCCCTGGTGCCCAATCCGGTCAACGGCACCGTGCTGATCCTGTTCGTCTGGATCGTCGACGTGTTCTTCGGGCCGGCGATCGGTTCGGCGGAGCGGGTGGCCACCCGCGGGTTTCCCACCCATTTCGTGACGCTGTGGATGGTGGATGTGCCCTCCCGCCACGGCGGAAAGGTCGGGGACCTGGGATGGGCGCTGGTGTGGATGGCCGGGGCTCTCCTCGTCGGGGCGGTGGTGGTCACCACCACGGTCGGCGGGGTGCGCCGCAGCGGTGGGCTCAGCGGCCGGGCCGGGCGGGCGGATCGGTTCGCGGTGGGGCTGGACATGGCGTTGCGGGACTGGCGCCGCAACCCGGTGCTGTGGGTGCTGCTGGTGGTGGTGCCGATCGTGTTCATCGCGTTGTCGAAGGCGATGACCGTCCCCGAGTTCGGGATGTTCTCCCTGGTCGAGGACGGACGAACGGTGACGGAGGTGTTCTGGCTGCCGGACGTGCATGCCGGGACCATGACTCCGATCGCCATTGCGTCGCTGTCGGCGCTGGCCGGGTTGTTCGTGGTACTCGATGCGCGCAGCGGTGATCGGCGACTGTCGCTGGCCGGCTTCGGTGCCGGGGTGCTGCTGGCGGTCCGGTTGACGGTGATCGCGGTGGCGGCGGTGGTGGTGACCGCCTCGTCGTTGCTGGTCACCGCCGCGGTGTTCGATGCGCGTCAGTGGGGCCTGTACGCGGCCGGGAACCTGCTGCTGGCGTTGACCTACGGGCTGGTGGGGGTGTGTCTGGGACCGTTGTTCGGGCGGGTGGGCGGGGTCTTCATCGCGTTCCTGGTGCCGTTCGTGGATCTGGGAATCGGGCAGCGCCCGATGCTGCGGCCGCAGC
>NZ_JBSNCE010000047.1:0-26900 GCF_053764755.1 Rhodococcus sp. 2H158 | reverse complement strand
GGGCGGGGTCGACACATCATCGCCAGGACAGTCTCGCGACGTCAGTGACATTCAGGGTCAGACCCCCACCGCACCGGACCTGTCCAGTATCAACCGGACCACCCCATACTCACAGTGACATTCGGCCACAGCGGGAGAGGTGGGACAGCTACGCGCGGACGGTCAGGCCGACCTTCTGGAACTCCTTGAGATCCGAGTAGCCCGACTTCGCCATCGCGCGGCGCAGGCCGCCGACCAGGTTCAGCGAGCCGAACGGGTCGTCGGACGGACCGGCGAGCACCCGGTCCAGGCCCGGGCGCTCGTCGTAGGCGACCTGCAGCAGCGCGCCGCGCGGCACGGACGGGTGCGCACTCGCCGACGGCCAGTACCAGCCGCGGCCCGGCGCCTCGGCCGAGACCGCGAGCGGGGCCCCGAGCACGGCGGCGTCGGCACCGCAGGCGATGGCCTTGGCCAGATCGCCCGAGGTCTCGATGTCGCCGTCGGCGATGACGTGCACGTACCGGCCACCGGTTTCGTCCAGGTAGTCGCGACGGGCGGCGGCGGCATCGGCGATCGCGGTCGCCATGGGCACGCCGATGCCCAGCACCTCGCTCGTGGTGGTGGCCCCGGCCGTCGAGCCGTAGCCGACGATGACGCCCGCCGCGCCCGTGCGCATCAGGTGCAGCGCGGTGCGGTGGTCGCTCACACCGCCCGCGACGACGGGCACGTCCAGCTCGGAAATGAACGTCTTGAGGTTCAGCGGCTCGCTCTCGCCGTGCGCGACGTGCTCCGCGGAGATGATGGTCCCGTGGATGACCAACAGGTCGATGCCCGCCCGCACCAGGTGCGGGGTCAGCGCCCGCGCGTTCTGCGGGCTGACCCGCACGGCCGCGGTCACGCCCGCGTCGCGCACCTGCGCAACGGCGGCGGCCAGCAGGTCGGGCTGCAGCGGGGCCGCGTGGAGCTTCTGCAGGTGGGCGATCGCCGCAGCCGGGTCCGCGTCGGACTCGGCGATGCCGACGAGCCTCTCGATCTCGGCGTCGACGTCGGCGTGCCGGCCCCACAGGCCCTCACCGTTGATGACGCCGAGACCGCCGGCCTTGCCCAGCTGCACCGCGAAGGACGGCGAGACCAGCGCGTCGGTGGGGTGGGCGAGCAGCGGGATGTCGAATCGGTACGCGTCGAGCTGCCAGGCCGTCGACACCTCCTTCGAGGAGCGCGTCCGGCGGGACGGCACGATGTTGATGTCGTCCAGCTCGTAGGTGCGTCGGGCGGTCCGCCCCATGCCGATTTCAACCAGGTCGCGCACGCGCGTCCCTTTCTTCTCAGGTAGATGCCCCCGCCGGACACTCCGGCGGGGGCCCGATCGCGGACTCGGTGCTCTAGCGAACCACGTAGTTCGGCGCTTCGGCCGTGATCGTGATGTCGTGCGGGTGGCTCTCCTTGAGGCCCGCCGCCGTGATCTGCACGAACTGTGCCTCCTGCAGCTGTTCGATGCTGGCGGCACCGGCGTAGCCCATCGCGGCGCGCAGACCACCGATCAGCTGGTGCGTCACCTGCTGCAGCGGACCGCGGAACGGCACGCGACCCTCGATGCCCTCGGGCACCAGCTTGTCCTCGGAGAGCACGTCGTCCTGGAAATAGCGGTCCTTCGAGTACGACTTGGCCGCGCCCCGGCTCTGCATCGCGCCGAGCGAACCCATGCCCCGGTAGCTCTTGAACTGCTTGCCATTGACGAGGATCAACTCGCCGGGCGACTCGGCGGTGCCGGCCAGCAGGGAGCCGAGCATGGCCGTGGAGGCGCCGGCGGCGAGAGCCTTGGCGACGTCGCCGGAGAACTGCAGGCCGCCGTCGGCGATGACCGGGACGCCCGCGGGCTTGGCGACCGCGACGGCCTCGAGGATGGCGGTGATCTGCGGGGCGCCGACGCCCGCGATGACGCGGGTGGTGCAGATGGAGCCGGGACCGACGCCCACCTTCACGGCGTCCACGCCGGCCTCGATGAGCGCCGCGGCGCCCGCCCGGGTCGCGACGTTGCCGCCGATGATCTGGACACGGTCGCCGACCTCGGCCTTGAGCTTGGCGATCATGCCGAGCACACCCGCCGAGTGACCGTGGGCGCTGTCGACCACGAGCACGTCCACCCCGGCGTCGGCCAGGGTCATGCCACGGGTCCACGCGTCGTCGCCCACGCCGACCGCGGCGCCGACGAGCAGGCGACCGTCACGGTCCTTGGTGGCGTTAGGGTGCTGCTCGGTCTTGACGAAGTCCTTGACGGTGATCAGGCCGGTCAGGCGGCCCTGCCCGTCGACGATCGGCAGCTTCTCGATCTTGTGGCGGCGCAGCAGCCCGAGGGCGGCCTCGGCGGTGACACCCTCCTGCGCGGTCACCAGCGGCGCCTTGGTCATGACCTCCGAGACCGGGCGGTTCTGGTCGACCTCGAAACGCATGTCCCGGTTGGTGATGATGCCGACGAGCTGGCCGTCGTCGTCGGTGACGGGCAGCCCCGAGATGCGGAAGCGCGCGCACATGGCGTCGACCTCGGCGAGCGTGGCGGTCGGCTTGCAGGTGACCGGGTCGGTGACCATGCCTGCCTCGGACCGCTTGACGGTCTCGACCTGCGCGGCCTGCGCCTCGGCGGAGAGATTGCGGTGCAGGACGCCCATGCCGCCGACGCGGGCCATCGCGATGGCCATGCGCGACTCGGTGACGGTGTCCATCGCGGAACTGACCAGCGGAACGCGGAGGCGGATGTCCCGGGTCAGCTGGCTCGACGTGTCCACCTGGCTCGGGATCACGTCCGACGCGGCCGGAAGCAGCAGCACGTCGTCGAAGGTCAGACCCAGCATGGCGACCTTGTTGGGGTCGTCACCGCCGGTATGCACGTGCCCTCCGGTACTACTCATGCGGTTCGGACCCTCCATGACGCGTCGATACGGTGCGGGCGGGTGGGCCCCGGCCCGGCAACGGTGATTACGGAACACAATGTCGTGAAAGACAATGGCGTGAGCGGTGCGCACATTCCCCGGACGCTCCGAGCAACGATGCCCTGCTCGTGGACTATCGTATCGGTTTACCGGAACAGGCACACACGCGCATCCGCACGCGTGGATCCGCCCGCGTACACGAAGCCCCGCGGGAAGTCCACGGTGTGACGGCTGGCGCAGACCCCGTCGGACTGCGTACCGTGGAGTCGTGCGTGATCAGTTGCCTCCCGGTCTGCCACCGGACCCATTCGCTGGAGATCCCGACGATCCGTCCGCCGCACTGGACGCAATCGAGCCGGGTCAGCCGCTCGACCCTGCCGAACGGCTGGCCGTCGAGGAGGATCTCGCCGACCTCGCGGTCTACGAAGCCCTGCTGTCGCCGCGCGGCATCCGCGGCCTGGTGGTGTGCTGCGAGGACTGCCACCAGGACCACTACCACGACTGGGACATGCTGCGAGCGAACCTGCTGCAGCTGCTCGTCGACGGTACGGTCCGGCCGCACGAACCGGCCTACGATCCCTCCCCCGACGCCTACGTGACGTGGGACTACTGCCGCGGCTACGCGGACGCGTCGATGAACGAGGCGCTGCCGGTCGACCCGTACGGCCTCGACTCCTAGAAGAAGCCTCCGCACGACGGGAAGGGCCCGCCGGGACGAATGTCCGGGCGGGCCCTTCCCGTCGTGCCTATGGCGAAGGCGGGGGAACGACGGTGGAAGGCGGGGGAACGACGGTGATCGTCTGGCTGATCGACTGCTGTTCGAGCGAACTGGACGGCGCCGGCGCCGAGGCCGACGCGGTCGTCGTCGGCGAGGCCGTCGGCACTGTGGTCGGCTCCGTCGTCACCGGAGCGCTCGTCGGTCCGGTCGTCGGCTCTGCCGTGACCGGCGGCGGTTCCTGCGTGGGCACCGGCTGCGACGACGTCGGCGGCGGCAGGAGATCGACGCTGGGCTCCTCGGTGGACGTCGGCGGCGGCACGGTTCCCGTCCCGGGCGTCGTGCCGGCGATCGTGGGATCCACCGTCGACGGGGTGGTCGGAGCGGTCGGCACCGGCGCGGGAACCACCGGCGTCGACTGGGCCGGAGGGAGGGGCAGCACGGGCGGGGGCGGCGGCGGAAGGAGCTGGCTCAGCTCGGTGGTGAGCCGCTGCATCCAGTCGCCCAGCTGGTCCCGCTGGCCGGCGTCGGTGACCGACCCGGAACGCTCCTGTGCCGACTGGAGCAATTCCTGGGCGCCTTCGGTGTCGCCGACGGCGATCCGCTGCTCGGCCTCCTGCAGTGTGGAGGCGGTGTCGATCCGGGCGACCGTGGACTCCGCCTGCTCGCTGAAGACGACCTGCTTGACGCTCCACAGCGGGTCGCCGGGTTCGGCCTGGTAGGAGACGGCGGTTGCGCCGCCCACGGCGATGGCGATCAGGGCGGCGGCACCGGCGATGGGACGGATCAGGCGAAGCTGGGTGCGGGAGCGGGACCGGCGCTCGGCGAGCGCGTCACGGGCACCGATCTCTCGGTTGACCGCGGCGACGATCTCGTCCAGGTCCGGTTCGGAAGGAAGAGGGTCGGCGAGGATCTCGGCACGCCAGCCCGCGAGGAGCGTGGCCAGCTCGTATTCCTCGGCCGTCTCGGTGGGCACCGGTCCGTCCCCGGAGATCGCGTCGATGAGGGCATCGTCACGGCGCACTGCCGCAATGTCCACGGGGGTGCCGTCGTCGGCGAGATCGGCGAAGAAATCGTCATCCGCCCCGTGCTTCCTACCCATTTCTCTCACCTGCTCTCGTCACTTCCTTCTTCAGTCGGGCGATGGCACGGTGCTGCGCCACTCGAATGGCCCCTGCCGTACTTCCCACCGCTGCTGCCGTTTCTTCCGCGGACAGGCCCATCACGAGCCGCAGGATCAAGATCTCCCGCTGCTTCTCCGGAAGCGTGCCCAGCAGCTGCTTCATCTGCCGGCTCGTCTCCGAGTTGAGTGCCTGCTCCTCCGGACTGTCGTCCAGCGACATCGACTCGGGTACCTCCGCGACCGGGTCCGCCCGGTTGCGGGCGGCGCTGCGGTGCGCGTCGGCGACCTTGTGTGCCGCAATCCCGTACACGAATGCCATGAAGGGGCGTCCCTGGTCCTGATACCGCGGCAACGCCGTCATCACGGCCAGGCACACCTCCTGCGCTACGTCGTCCGCGGAGAGCTGGCCACGCTCCGCGGATCCGACCCGCGCCCGGCAGTACCGGACGACCAAGGGCCGGATGGTCCTCAGAACCTGAGCGAGAGCCGTCCGATCCCCCTGCGCAGCCGCAGCGACAGCGGAGTCCAACTCCTCACCCATGACAGTCATCGATTGCGCTAGTCCTGGCGTTACAAAGTGACACGACCCCCCGGCCGGGTGTGCTTCCACTCGCAGTGGAACACCCCCAGACTAACGACACGACCGGACGGAACGGACGCACGGATGACTTCTAGGCCCGGATCGTTGCGAATCTCCCGCCGCGCCGGACGATGAGCGCGGCCGACTCGTCGCGCACGCGCCGGGCCGCATCACCACCCCCCAGTCCCTCCCACAGCATCGAAGCAGCCCAGCGCAACGGGACCAGACCGTGCGCGGTGCTGCGGTCGAGCACGTCCAGGCACAGGTCGCGGGCGGGGGTGAGATCGGGCTCGCCGGTCCACGAGGCGGCCTGCAACAGGTCGGACTTGATCAGGTGCCGGACCGAGCCGCTGCGCCCGGCACCTGCCGCCGCGGCAGCGGAATGGCGGCGGGCGGTGGCGAAGTCCCCGGAGGCGAGCGCGGTCTCGGCGGTGACCCAGTGCAGGCGCACGCGCTGGCGCCGGAACGCCTCGTTGTGGACGCCGCCCGCTTCGTCGAGACGTGCGGCGCAGCGGTCCAGCAGCCGGGCGGCGAGCCGGAGCCGGCCGCACCCGAGCGCGTCCGCCGCCAGGCCCGTGAGGGCGTCGCAGCGAGCCTCGACGGCCCGCGGGCAGTCCGCCGGCGCGCCGGCGAGCGCCGCGACCGCCCGGCCGTCGAGGACGGATGCCTCACGATGCCGGCCGAGCTGACGCAACAGCGACGCCTCGGTGCTCGTCGCGAGAGACGCGAGCGCTCCGTCGGGGCCCGTGGCGCGGCGGAGCCGGGTCAGTTCCGCCCGGGCCGCGCTGTAGCGGCCCTGCCCGCCCAGCGCGACGGCCCGGTGCCACAACGCCACGGGATCGCCGGCGAGGGGCAGGGGGAACAGGCCGGGCCGGGCGCCGAATGCCGCCGAGGCGAGTGCGGACGCGTCGGACGGAAGGGCGATGTCGGGCACGCGCTCATGATCGCACCGCATCTTCCCCCTCCCCCGACGCGGAGGTGGTCCGCATTCCGGGAAATATGCACCGGGGGCGCATGAATTACTCCGCACGACACTTGTGCTGCATCCGGTTGAACATTGGGTTTACGGCCTGTTAATTGCGGACATGGCGCCTGTACGCAAACCCGCGCACGCCGGGCCCGCCGACCCCGGCATTCTTGTCCCCGAGGTCCGGACAGATGCCCTTCTGCGCTGGCGACAGGGCATATAGTCCCTGATCCGGGCTGTTCCGGGCACCGGACGGAACCTTGAGCGGTCGAGGCGCACAACATCAAGACACAATCACGGATCGACCCCGAAGTAAATATTTCGGCGGTTAATTCTCGCGGATCGGGATATGGAAATTGCCACTCCGCGAAACTGTTGACTCCATTTCGGCGGCCCCTTTACGGTTACGAAGCCTGAATAATTGCTTTGGGGGGAAAGACCTTCCGCCCACGGTCCGCTCGCCCCAGGCGAGCACGCTGCAAAGGAGTACCCCATGCCTGCACCGAACCACTTGCCCGGACCCAACGCGGACGTCTGGGATTGGCAGATGCACGGACTGTGCCGTGGGGTGGACTCCGCGATGTTCTTCCACCCCGACGGGGAGCGTGGCCGGGCCAGGGCGCAGCGCGAGAGCCGGGCGAAGGAGATGTGCCGGCAGTGCCCGGTGATCGTGCAGTGCCGGGAACACGCTCTGGCCGTGTCCGAGCCGTACGGCATCTGGGGCGGCATGTCCGAGACCGAGCGGGAGATGTACGCGCGGCACCGACGACGGAGGGTCGCGGTCTGACCGGCCGCGACCCCTGGGACGACGAAGCCCCGCACGGGAAGTTCCGTGCGGGGCTTCGTGCCACCCGGGCCACCGTTACGCGCGGCCGGCCCGGGCGTTCGGATCCCTAGTGCGCGTGGCCGTGGCCGTGACCGGTCTCGGCCTCCTCCTCCGGCTTCTCGACGATCGCGCTCTCGGTGGTCAGCACCATCCGGGCCACCGAGGAGGCGTTGACGACCGCGGACCGGGTCACCTTCACCGGGTCCACGACACCGTCGGCGAGCAGGTCGCCGTACGTGAGGGTGGCCGCGTTGAAGCCGGATCCGGCCGGAGCCTCGCCGACCTTGTTCACCACGACCGCCCCGTCGAGGCCGGCGTTGCTGGCGATCCAGTACAGCGGGGCCGTGAGGGCCGCGCGCAGCACAGCGACACCGGTGGCCTCGTCGCCCGAAAGCGAGTTCTCGAGCGCGTCCAGCTCACGGGCGGCCTGCACCAGCGCCGAACCGCCGCCGGGCACGATGCCCTCCTCGACCGCTGCCTTGGCCGCGTTGACGGCGTCCTCGACCCGGAACTTGCGCTCCTTGAGGTCGGTCTCGGTGGCAGCGCCGACCTTGATCACCGCGATGCCGCCGGAGAGCTTCGCGAGCCGCTCCTCGAGCTTCTCGCGGTCCCAGTCGGAATCGGTGGCCTCGATCTCGCGGCGCAGCTGCGCGACGCGGTTCTGGATGTCCTCCTGCGTGCCGGCACCGTCCACGATCGTGGTGCTGTCCTTGGTGACCACCACGCGTCGGGCCGAACCGAGCAGGTCGAGACCGGCATCCTTCAGGGTCAACCCGATGTCGGAGTTGATGACGGTGCCGGCGGTGACGACGGCGAGATCGTCGAGGAACGCCTTGCGGCGGTCACCGAAGAACGGCGCCTTGACCGCGACGGCCTTGAGGGTCTTGCGGATGGAGTTGACCACCAGGGTGGACAGCACCTCGCCCTCGACGTCCTCGGCGATGATCAGGACCGGCTTGCCGTTCTCGGCGATCTTCTCGAGCAGCGGCAGGAAGTCGGGCAGGGAGCCGATCTTGTCGCGGTAGATCAGGATGACGGCATCCTCGAGCACCGCCTGCTGTGCGTCGATGTCGGTGATGAAGTACGGCGAGAGGAAACCCTTGTCGAACTGGACGCCCTCGGTGACGACAAGCTCGGTCTGCAGCGTCGAGGACTCCTCGACGGTGACGACGCCGTCCTTGCCGACGGTGCTCAGGGCCTCGCCGACCATGTTGCCGATCTCCTCGTCGCGCGAGGAGACGGTGGCGACCTGGGCGATGGCTTCCTTCCCCTCGACCGGGGTGGCGGCGGCGAGGAGCGCCTCCGACACCTTCTCGGCGGCCTGGGCGATGCCGCTGCCGAGCGCGATGGGATTGGCGCCGGCCGCGACGTTCTTCAGGCCGGCCTTGATGATGGCCTGGGCGAGCACCGTGGCGGTGGTGGTCCCGTCACCGGCGACATCGTTGGTCTTGGTGGCAACGCTCTTGACCAGCTGGGCGCCGAGGTTCTCGAACGGGTCCTCCAGCTCGATCTCCCGGGCGATGCTGACACCGTCGTTGGTGACGGTCGGACCGCCGAACGCCTTGGCGAGCACCACGTGGCGCCCACGGGGGCCGAGGGTGACCTTGACGGCGTCGGCGAGCTGATCGACGCCACGCTCGAGTGCCCGCCGCGCGGTCTCGTTGAACTCGATTTGCTTGGACATGTTCTCCGACTACTCCTGGAACGAAGGATCCGGAACGGATTCCGCCCCGGGTCCGAGACGGAACTCCGGGGCGGAATGCGTGCGGCTTACTTGGCGACGACGGCCAGCACGTCGCGAGCCGACAGGATCAGGTACTCCTGGCCGGCGTACTTGATCTCGGTTCCGCCGTACTTGCTGTAGATGACGACGTCGCCTTCCTTGACATCGAGGGGGATGCGCTTCTCACCCTCGTCGTCCCAGCGGCCGGGGCCGACGGCGACGACGGTGCCCTCCTGGGGCTTCTCCTTCGCCGTGTCCGGGATGACCAGGCCGGAGGCAGTCGTCGTCTCGGCCTCGTTGGCCTGGACGAGGATCTTGTCCTCGAGCGGCTTGATGTTCACGCTCGCCACGATGAGCCCTCCACTTTCAGGGGTTCGATGGTCCGAGGACTCTTGTCGTCCTCGGACTGGGTTTGTTCAGTCACCACGGTGACTCCGCGCGCAGTCCCGTCGTCGCGGGTGCCGGGACACGCTCGGCGTCGACTAGCACTCTATACACGCGAGTGCCAGCACTCAAGGGCGACGGGCGCTGAGTGTCCCCGTGTCGCGCCGGGCGCCTCGTGCTGCCACCCGAGGCCCCTCGTTCCTGGCGGCCCTCCGATCTACTGCGCCCGTCCGGCAACGACGAGCCGGAGGCCGGCCGCCACCAGCCCATGAGCCAGGTCCGTCCGCAACCGAGGAGACCGAATCGTGACCTTTTGCACCGCGGAGATTCCCACCCGGCCACCCCACCGAGCAGGCGCCCGCTCGAAGCCCGTTCCCCGGCCCCTCCGCTCGCACCACCAGCCGGAAGAATGCCTCCGAACTGGAACAACAGCGTCAACGCCGGACTCGACCCGCCTCCGCCACCGATGTCCGGCAACCGGTCCGTGGGCGGGCCGCCGGGCCGCGGCGCGGCCGGACGGACCGGGATCGCCGGTTCTAGACGAGCGCCCGCGCCCGCCCGTCTGTTACGTTCGGATAACGGAGACCGAACGCGTGACCATTCGGTGACTTTGTGGCCTCGTCCGCGTCACTGTCCGCCGGTCACGCACGGGAGGGGAACTATGCGCACGTCGCTGGGGATTTCCACCGGAGCTTCCGGAGTGGGCTCAGCCCTCGTCGTCGAGGGGTCCGGGGATCGCACCACCGAATACCGATTTCTCGCCGCCGATCCCGACGCAGCCGGGGATCTGGGCGACCTCGTCATCGATGCCCTCTCCCTCATGAGCACCCAGATCGACGGGCACGCCGTTCCCGACGCCGTGGCGGTGGCCTACCGCACGCCCGAGCACGCGGAGGCGATCCGCTCCGCGGCGGTGCGCGACGGCCACATCGTCCACCTGGTTCCGGAGACGACCGCCGTCCTCGCCTACCTGCACAGCACCGGCCTCGTCGACACCGCCGACACCCTCGCCGTCGCCGACCTCGGGGCATCGGGATTCACCGTCTCAGTTTTCGACCGAGGGTCCGGATCGGTGCTGCGCTCGGCCCGGACCGGGGACGTCGGGGGCGACGCCGTCCGCGGCCGCGTCTACGACCATGTGCGCCGCCAGATCGGCCGCACCCGCGGCCGCATTCCGATCGACACCGCCCTGCTGACGGTGCGCTGCCAGGGCGCCCTCGAGGCCCTCGGGGCCGCGTCGGCCACCAGGGTCGAACTCGGTGACGCCGGCCCCGCGGTGCCCCTGACCCGCGCCGAACTCGACGAGATGGTGGCCGATCTCGCCGACACCGCCGCGGCGTTCACGCGACGGATCTGCGGCGGCGCCGAGCCGCGGCCGCAGATGCTCGCCCTCGTCGGCGGCGCCACGGCCATGCCGGCTCTCGCCGGAGCCGTGACCTCGGCTTTCGCGGGGACCGCCGTGACGGTGCCGGAACCCGCCACGGCAGCGGCCCACGGTGCCGCGCTGCTCGCCGCGTCGGGCCTCGCGTCGTATCCGCCGGTGGGCGCCTCGGCGCCGACGCCGAGCACCCCTGGGGGCAAGGTCTCCGGCGCGCTCGCCGGGGCGCTGGTCGTCGGTGCGCTCGTCGCCGGCTACGCGACCGACCGGATCGCGTCCGACGACACGCCCGTCTCCCCCGCCGGCACCAGCGACCAGGCCACCACCCAGCCTGCGGCGGCGGTACCCGACACCGGACACACGCAGATCCCCTCCGAGGATCCCCACGCCGCCGTCACCACGACGGCTCCGGACAACGGTTACGCACGCACGCCCGCGCCGGACCCCTACCCCACCGGGTCGCTACCCCCGACGAGCACCTCGCCGACGACCACGCCGCCCAGCACGCCGGAGTCGACCACCACCGACCGGCCCGAGTCGCCCCCGGTGGCCCCGGGCACCGACCGGCCGTGGCAGTTCCCCGGAACCCTGCCGAGCGTTCCGCTGCCGACCATCCCGCTGCCGACACCGCCCGGTACGACGCCGCCCGAGAGCACGACACCGAGCCCGACGATGTCCGCGCCGACGACCGAGTCCGCACCCGCCGAGACGACGACCGACACCTCTTCGACCGCCGCCGCCCCGGCGGAGGGAACGACGAGTTCGTCCCCGCTGCCCATCGAACCGTCGCCGATAGGCTGACCCGCGCCGGCCGATCCCCCGCAGCGCACGGTCAGGCCGGCACCTGGGCGATCTCGACCGGCAGCCCGGGGTCGGTCCCGACGGTGAGCGCGGACGGCTGCGCACCCCCGGCGATCAGGTGCGCCCCCAGCGCCGCGATCATCACCCCGTTGTCGGTGCACAACCGCGGCCGCGGCACCCGCAGCGTGATCCCCGCGGCGGCGCAGCGCTCCTCGGCGAGCTCCCGCAAGCGGGAATTGGCGGTGGCCCCGCCCCCGAGGACCAGCGTGTCCACGCCCACATCCTGCGCGGCCCGCACAGCCTTCATCGTCAGCACGTCGGCCACCGACTCCTGGAAACCGGCCGCCACGTCCGCGAGCGGGACGGGCTCGCCGGCCCGCTCGCGCGCCTCGACGAACCGCGCGACGGCCGTCTTGAGCCCGGAGAAGGAGAAGTCGTGCCGGGCGTCGCGCGGCCCCGTCATCCCCCGCGGGAACACCACCGCGGTGCGGTCACCGTCCTGCGCGGCCCGGTCCAGCGCCGGACCGCCCGGAAAACCCAGCCCGAGCAAACGCGCCACCTTGTCGAACGCCTCCCCTGCCGCGTCGTCGACCGTGGTGCCGAGCTCGACGATCGGCGTGCGGCCCAGGTCCTCGACGTGCAGCAGGTGCGTGTGCCCGCCGGAGACCAGCAGCGCCACGCACGGCGGCATCGGCCCGTGCTCGATCGTGTCCACCGCGACGTGCCCGCCGAGGTGGTTGATCGCGTAGAACGGCACGTCCCACGCCGCCGCGTAGGCCTTGGCTGCGGCGACACCGACGAGCAGCGCACCGGCGAGCCCGGGACCGATCGTCACGCACACGGCATCGGGCTTGTCGATCCCGGCTGCGGCGAGCGCCCGTCGCATGGTCGGGACGATCGCCTCGAGGTGCGCGCGCGACGCGATCTCCGGGACGACGCCGCCGAACCGGGCGTGTTCGTCGACGCTGGAGGCCACCTCGTCGGCGAGCAGTTCGAGCGTGCCGTCGCCGACCCACCGGACGATGCCGACGCCCGTCTCGTCGCACGAGCTCTCGATGCCCATCACGATCACGACTGTGACTCCTTCCGCCGGTCCGGCCGGCACATGGTGTACGCGTCGGCGCCGCTCGGCTGGTAGTACCGCTTCCTGGTCCCGACGATCTCGAAACCCTCCCGGCGGTACAGCGCGATCGCCGCGTCGTTGTCGGTGCGCACCTCCAGGAACACGGGGCCGCCCCAGGCGTCGGCCACCCGCAACAGCTCGGCGAGCAGCGCGCCACCGACGCCGCGGCGCCGCTGCTGCGGGTCCACACCGATGGTGTGGACCTCGGACTCCGGATGGATGCCGGTGCCGAGACGGGCGAGACCGGCGTAGCCGATCAGCCGGCCTACGTCGTCGCGGGCGGCGACGTAGTGGTTCTGCGGCGCCGCCAGCTCGGCGCGGAACGCGCCGGCGCTCCACGGGTCGTCGCCGGGGAACAGGATCCGTTCCAGCTCGGCGCACCGTGCGACGTCGGACGGCTGCAGTGCGTCGACGAGGGGAAGCGGGTCGTGGGTGCTCATTTCTTCTTCCGGTCCGCCGTCTCCACCGCATCGGGCCGGCGCAGGTAGAGGGGCACCAGGGGCTCGGGCTCCGCCCCGGCGAGCAGGTCCGCGGCGGCGACGGCGACCAGGCCCGCCGGCGACGGCGTGGCCACCGGATGCGCGGGCAGCTCGAACAGGTCGGTGTGCGGGCGGGACCCGGCGATCCGCAGCGACGGCTCCGCCTTCAGCTCCGCCGGTTTGCACACGCCCGGCCCCTCGACGCGGTGGCCACCGGAGTACCGCGCCCAGTACACCTCGCGGCGACGGGCGTCGGTGACGACGAGCAGATCACCGTCACCGTCTGCACCGTCGCCGGCGGCGACAGGATCTGCACCGTCGCCGGCGGCGACAGGATCTGCACCGTCGCCGGCGGCGACAGGATCTGCACCGTCGCCGGAGGCGACAGGATCTGCACCGTCGCCGGAGGCGACAGGATCTGCACCGTCGCCGGAGGCGACAGGGTATGCACCGCCGCCGCCCGTGCCGTGGACGTCGGCCGCGATCGCGTCGAGGCTGCACACCCCGTGCACCGGCACGCCGAGGGCGTCGCCGAAGGCCGCGGCGGTCGCCATGCCGACGCGCAGGCCCGTGAACGGGCCGGGGCCGACACCGACGACGATGGCGTCGAGGTCGGCCGGCGTGTGGCCGGTGGACGACAGGCATTCGAGGATCTGCGGAGTCAGCACCTCGGCGTGGGCGCGTGGATTGTCCGTGACCCGCACGGCCAACGTCTCGATGTCGACGCCCCCAGGTTCACCGCGGTCGTCTACCCGGACGAGACCTGCGGTGACGGCGGGGGTGGCGGTATCCACGGCGAGAACGAGCACGAGTATCCAGAGTACCGCCGAGCGCGGCGGTCACCCCACCCAGGACCAGGTGGCGGTGCGCACGTCCGAGTCCGGTTCGCGGCGCAGCCGCACCCGCAGGTGCCGCTCGGCCAGCGTCTCGACCAGCCCCTCACCCCATTCCACGACGACCACGGCGGCGGTCAGGTCGGTGTCGAGGTCCAGGGCATCGAGTTCGTCGAGGGCGTTCGGTCCGTCCCCGAGTCGGTAGGCGTCGACGTGGATCATCCCCACGGGTTCGCCGCCGGCGCGATCGCCGGGGCGATGTTCGCGCGCGATGACGAAGGTCGGCGAGGTGACCCGGCCCTGTACCCCCAGGCCCGCGGCGATGCCACGGGTCAGGGCGGTCTTCCCGGCACCGAGCGGACCGTCCAGGACGACGAGATCACCCGCGTGCAGTTCGCCTGCCAGGCGCCGGCCCAACGCCTCGGTGTCCTCGACCGTGGGCAGCTCGGCACACTGCTCGGTGCGTGTGCCGGTGGAGCGATCGTCACCCAATTGCGGCGCGCCTCCTGCCGGCGTCGTGGGCGAACCCGCGCTGGATGAGCCGGTCCAGCGCACCGACGACGACCTCGGGGAACTCGAGCTGGACCAGGTGCCCGGCCCCGCGGACCCGCTTGAGCTCGACATCCGGCAGCGCCGCCGCGAGCTCCTCGGAGCCGGAGAACGGGATGATCATGTCGGCGTCCCCGCACAGCACCAGGGCGGGCACCTGTCCGAGCACCGGCAGCGCCGCGGACTCGTCGTGCAGTTCGAGGGTGCGCAGGAAGTTCACGATGGTCAGCACCGAGGTTTCCGCCAGCATCCGGTCGGAGAACTCCACCAGCTTCGGGCTGACCACCGTCCCGTAGGACGCGGCGCGCAGGATCGGCGCGATGATCGCCTTGGCGGCTCCGCGGGCGTACTGCACGAACCCCGGCGCGGTGCGGGCCAGGTGCCGGAACGCGTCGATCACCGGGTTCTCGAGGTTACGGCCGATGCCGATCTTGGTCAGCCCGGCGGCGGTGGTGGCGAGCAGGCCCACCCCGACGATGCGTTCGTCGAACAACTCCGGGCGCTGGGCGGCCAGGGCGATGGTCGTCATCCCGCCCATCGAATGCCCGACCACGACCACCGGGCCGGTGGGGGCGACGGTGTCGATGACGGTGCCCAGATCGCGGCCGAGCTGGGCGATGGTGCAGGACTTCGACCTCGACACGGCGGATTCCCCGTGGCCGCGCTGGTCGTAGAAGACCATCCGCACGTCCTTGCCCCACCGCTCCTGCAGGTGACGCATCTGCAGATGCCAGGACTGCATGCGCAGGCAGTACCCGTGCACGAACACGATCGTCAGCGGCGCCAGGGCCGAACCCACCTCCCGAACGGCGAGGTCGACGCCGTCCTCGGTGCGGACGGTGCGCTTGGGCAGCGCGAGCATCGCGTCGAAGTCTTCCTCGCCGTAGATCTCGTGCGCGGGCAGGCCCGCGGTGCGCACCGCGTACAGCCCCGCGTTCGAGCCGAGCGTGGCCAGGCTCGCACCCAACAGCCCCAAACTGCCCAACAGCGTCATCGCTGCTCGCCTCCTCCGCCACCGACGTAGGTGCGGACGGTGCGCCCGCCCACGCCGGTGACCACCTCGTAATTGATGGTGTCCAGTAGGTCGGCCCAGTCCTGCGCGGCGGGCTCGCCGTGGCTACCGTCACCGAAGAAGAACGCGGTATCGCCTTCTTTTACTCCGTCCCCGTCCGGTCCGAGATCGACCACGACCTGGTCCATGCACACGCGGCCGAGCTGCGGTCGGCGGCGCCCGCCGAGCTGCACCTCGAACCGGCCGCTGAGATTGCGCCGGATCCCGTCGGCGTACCCCATCGGCAGCAGGGCCACGGTGGTGTCGGCGGGCGCCACCCAGCGATGCCCGTAGGACACTCCGGACCCTGCAGTCACCTTCTTCACCAGCGCCACCCTCGTTCGCAACGTCATCGCGGGCCGGAACCCGAAGTCCCCGACCTCGGGGATCGGGGACAACCCGTACATCGCTATACCCGGTCTGACCATGTCAAAACGCAGGTCAGGGCGGGTAACGGTCGCTGCCGAGTTCGACAGGTGCACCACCTCGGGCTTCATGCCGTGACGGCTCAGATCGGCGACGGCCTCGCGCAGCCGGTCCCGCTGGCAGTCGATCTCGGGGTGGTCGAGTTCGTCCGCGTGTGCGAGATGGGAGAAGGCGCCGCGCAGCCGGATCGCCCCCTCCGCCCGGGCCCGGCCCAGATCCCGCAGGAACGCCGGCCACTCGTCCCGTGCCACGCCGTTGCGGTTGAGGCCGGTGTCGATCTTCACGGTGAGCACCGCGGTCACACCCGTCTCCCGAGCCGCGGCGACGATCGACGCGAGATGCCGCGTCGACGACACCCCCAGCTCGACGCCGGCGGCGATCGCGGGGGCGAAGTCGGCGTCGACGGTGTGCAGCCACGACAGCACGGGCGCGTCGATCCCCGCGCGGCGCAGCTCGAGCGCCTCGGTCAGGGTCGTCACCCCCAGCTCCCGCGCGCCGGCGGCGAGCGCGGCCCAGGCCACCGGGACGGCACCGTGGTTGTACGCGTCGGCCTTGACCACGGCCATCACCGCTGCCTCCCCGGCGTACTCCCGCAGCCGCCGCACGTTCTCGGCCACGGCGTCGAGGTCGATCAGCGCCTCGGCCTGGGGCAGGTCGTGGTGGAGGTGGTTGCGGGGTCGGGGTTCGGCGGTGGTCATGAATCTCGATCCTGCCACTGCGGACGAAGTGGCCCGCAGCACGGTGGCAGGTGTCGGGATCACGATTCGGCCATGCCCCGCAGGGTCCGCACCGCCGCGGGCACCCGATCCAGGATCGCGCTCGCCGAAGTGGGGGCGGCCCAACCGGGTTCACCGCCGCGAGCGACGAGATCGTGCCCGCCGCGAGCGGCGAGATCGTGCCCGCCGCGAGCGGCGAGATCGTGCCCGCCGCGAGCGGCGAGATCCGCGGCGGTGGAGTGGGCGCGCGCCCCCGCCGCGGCCGCGAGGTCCGGGGCCATCCCCGCGGACATCAGTGCCCCGATCATCCCGGACAGCACGTCGCCCGCGCCGGCGGTGGCCGCCCACGACCCGCCCGCCTCGTTGACGAACACATGCCCGTCCGGGTTCGCGATCAGCGTCGACCGGCCCTTGAGCAGTACGTGCACCCGCCAGTCGGCGGCCAGTGCCCGTACCGCCGCTACCCGGTCCGGCTCGGGCCGGCGTCCGGTGAGCCGCGCGAACTCCCCGGCATGCGGTGTCAGCAGCGTCGGAGCCCGCCGGCCGCGGACCAGTTCCGGCTGCCGCGACAGCAGCGTCAGCCCGTCGGCGTCGACGAGGACGGGAAGATCGGTGGCCAGCACGTCGCGCAACGTGTCGGCCGCCTGGTGATCGGTGCCGCCGCCCGGCCCGATCACCCATGCCTGGACGCGGCCCGCCTCGGCGAACGACGGCGCGGCCACCACCTCGGGGAACCGGGCCAGCACGACGGGGGCGGCGCTGCCGGCGTAGCGGACCATGCCGGACGTCGCGGCCACCGCTGCGCCGGCGCAGAGCACGCCGGCGCCCGGGAACCGGGCGCTTCCGGCGACGATGCCCACGACGCCCTGGCTGTACTTGTCGTCGTCGGCGCCCGGGACCGGCCAGATTGCTCCGATCTCGGCGGGCTCGGCCGCCACCATGCACGGCGGCGGCAGCTCGAGGCCGATGTCGACGAGCTCGACCCGCCCGCAGCGGGTGGGCGCGAGGGCATGGACCGGCTTGTAGGCGCCGAACGTGACGGTCACGGCCGCGGTGACGGCCGGCCCGTCGACGGCGCCGGTGTCCGGGTCGACGCCGCTCGGAGTGTCCACGGCCACGATCGGGGCGGTGATCTGCTCGACGACCGCGGCCGCGGCCGGGCGCAGCGGGCCCCGACCGGAGATGCCGACGACGCCGTCGAGCACGAGGTCCGGGTCACCGATCCGGTCCGGATCCGCCGGTACGGCGCGCCCACCGGCGGCGCGCAGGGCCGCCAGTCCCGCCCGGTGCGCCCGCTCGGGGTCGAGGAGCAGCGCCGTGACCGCGGCCCCGCGCCGGCGCAGGAACGCGCCCGCCCACAGGGCGTCGCCACCGTTGTCGCCCGATCCGACGAGCAGGGTCACGCGACGACCGGCGACGGCGCCGGTGCGCGAGCGCAGTTCCGCCGCCGCGACCCGGGCGAGCCCGAATGCGGCGCGGCGCATCAGCGTGCCCTCGGGCAGGGCGGCGAGCAGCGGCGCCTCCGCCGCCCGCACCTGCTCGCACGGGTAGTAGCTGCGCATCGGGCCTCCCGCCGGGGTCGCTATTCCACCGTCACGGACTTGGCGAGGTTGCGTGGCTTGTCGACGTCGTAGCCGCGCGCCTGGGCGACCTCGGCGGCGAAGACCTGCAGCGGCACGGTCGACAGCAGCGGCTGCAGCAACGTCGGCGCCGCGGGGATCTCGATGAGGTGGTCGGCGAACGGCCGCACCGCCTCGTCGCCCTCCTCTGCGATCACCACGGTGCGGGCACCGCGGGCCTGGATCTCGCGGATGTTGCTCAGCAGCTTCGAGTGCAGCACCGCCCGCCCCTTCGGCGACGGCATCACCACGATCACCGGCAGCCCGTCCTCGATCAGCGCGATCGGACCGTGCTTGAGCTCGCCGGCGGCGAAGCCCTCGGCGTGCATGTACGCCAGCTCCTTGAGCTTGAGCGCACCCTCGAGCGCCACCGGATACCCCACGTGCCGGCCCAGGAACAGCACCGTCGACGACGCCGCCAGCTCCCGCGCCAGGCGCCGCACCGGCTCGACCGTCTCGAGCACCCGCGCGATCAGGTGCGGCATCGCGGCCAGATCGGCGTACTCGCGGGCCACCTCGTCCGGGTACTTGGTGCCGCGGGCCTGCGCCAGCGCCAACCCCACCAGGTAGTTCGCGGCGACCTGCGCCAGGAACGCCTTGGTCGAGGCCACCCCGATCTCCGGGCCGGCCCGGGTGTAGAGCACCGCGTCGGCCTCCCGGGGGATCTGCGCGCCGTTGGTGTTGCACACCGCCAGCACCCGCGCCTTCTGATCCTTCGCGTGCCGCACCGCCTCGAGGGTGTCGGCGGTCTCCCCGGACTGCGAGATCGCCACCACCAGCGTCGACCGGTCCAGCACCGGATCCCGGTACCGGAACTCGCTGGCGAGCTCGACCTCCACCGGCAACCGCGTCCAGTGCTCGATCGCGTACTTGGCCACCAGACCCGAGTGGTAGGCGCTGCCACACGCGACGACGAACACCTTGTCCACGTCGCGCAGCTCCTGATCCGACAGCCGCTGCTCGTCGAGCACGATGCGGCCCCCGGCGAAGTGCCCGAGCAGCGTGTCGGCCACCGCGGCGGGCTGCTCCTCGATCTCCTTGAGCATGAAGTAGTCGTGGCCGCCCTTCTCGGCGGCCGCCAGATCCCAGTCGATCTCGAACGGGCGGGTCACCACGTCGGTGCCGCCGTCGAAATCGGACACCTGATACCCGTCGGCGGTGATCACCACCACCTGGTCCTGGCCCAGCTCCACCGCGTGCCGGGTGTGCTCGATGAACGCGGCCACGTCCGAGGCCACGAACGTCTCGCCGTCGCCGACCCCGACGACCAGCGGCGTCGACCGGCGCGCCGCGACGATCGTGCCCGGATGGTCGGCGTGGGTGAACACCAGCGTGAAGGCCCCCTCCAGCCGGCGCAGCACCGACAGCGCACTGGCCTCGAAGTCCCCCGCGGTCGGCCCGTCCGCATACGCCCGGGCCACCAGATGCACCGCCACCTCGGTGTCGGTGTCGCTGGCGAACTCCACCCCGGCCTTCTCGAGCTCCACCCGCAGCGGCGCGAAGTTCTCGATGATGCCGTTGTGCACCACCGCCACCTTCCCCGAGGCGTCCCGGTGCGGATGCGCATTGCGGTCGGTGGGACGACCGTGCGTGGCCCACCGGGTGTGCCCCATGCCGGTGGTGCCGGCGAAGTGCTCCACCCCCACCTCGTCGAGCTCGGCCTCGAGATTGGCCAGCCGGCCCGCCTTGCGCTCGACGGCCAGGCCGCCCCTGCCGTCCAGGACCGCCACACCGGCCGAGTCGTAGCCCCGGTACTCCATCCGCCGCAGTGCCTCCACCACGACATCGAGAGCCGGGCGATGCCCGACGTACCCCACGATTCCGCACATGGTTAGCAGGGTACTGGTCCGCGACCCGCCGGTAACAACTCGTCCACGTCCCGGCGGGTGGCACGCTCGAAGCTGATCATCGGCTAACGTTCACGCCGTGGCGGTGAAACCGAAATCCCTGGCCCAGCGGCTCTCGAAGCGCGGACCGCACACGGTGCTGCGCGGCAACCTCGCTCTCGCAGGTCAGCCGGGCATCGTCTACACCCCCGCCGAGGGCTTCGGCCTGCCCGCCGTCGCGTTCGGCCACGGCTGGATGACCGGCCTCGACAAGTATTCGGCGCTGTTCGAGCACCTCGCCTCGTGGGGCATCGTCGTGGCCGCCCCGAGCACCGAACGCGGGCCGATCCCGTCGCACCTGGGCCTGGCCGCCGACCTCGGCACCACCCTCGACATCTGCGTGGGCGTGCGCCTGGGCACCGGACGGATCAGCGTGCACCCCGACCGTCTCGGCCTGGTCGGCCACGGCATGGGCGCGGGAGCTGCGGTACTTGCGGCGTCCCGGCGCGACGTGGCCGCCGTCGCCGCGCTCTACCCGGCCCCGACGTCGCCGCCGGCCTCGGCCCTGGCCGCGCGTGTGCACGCGCCCGGGCTCGTGCTCGCCGCCGAGAAGGACCTCGGCTCGATGGGCAGCGATGCTGTCGCCGTCGCTCAGGCCTGGGGCGGCGAGGTGCTGATGCGGTCCGTCCACAAGGCCACCGACGACGGCATGATCGAAGGCCGCCGCCTGCTCGCCTTCCTCGGCGTCGGCGGCGCCCAGCGCAACACCCAGAAGGTCACCCGCGCGCTGCTCACCGGATCTCTGCTGTACCGGCTCGCCGGCGACAAGACCTACGCACCGTTCGCCGACCCCGAGGCCGAGCTTCCCGGCTCGGAGGTGCTCACCGAGCCCGACGCGATCGACCGCGAGCTCGGCACTCAGATCAACCAGCTGCTCGGGCGATAGAACTCCTCTTCGACGGCCGGCGCCGGCCCACGCGTCGCGCCAGCGGCGAGTTCACGGGGCTCCCGGAGGCGCCGCAGGTTCTCGAGCCGGCGCGCGACCGCGTCCCGATGCTCGGCGACGAGGCTCTCGAACCGTCCGGTCACAGCGGCCCCGCCTCCGCCAGGACCACGCCGTCGGCAGGCTCCTCCTCGGGGCGCGCTTCGACGCTCTCACCTGCAGGTTCCGCCGACGCGGGCCGTCGCGCGGGGGTGTCCGCCCGCGTGCCGGGCATCCCGGCCGGCGCGGGACCGAGCGCTCCGCCGTCACCGGATACATCGGGTCGCCGCGGCTCGTCGGGCGGTGCGGGCGGCGGCGCCGGCGGCGTGTCGTCGCCCGAACCGGCGCCGGGTGTGTCGGGGTTCGTTCCCGTACCTCCGGCCGCGGCGGGGGCCGGGGCCTCGGGGGCGGGTGCGCGCGACGGCGAGTGCGCCGGATCCGGCTGCGGCGACGGCGGTCCGGCCGGCTCGACGGCCTCGGAAACCTCTTCCACCACGGTCGTGGCCAGACCGAGGACCGCGCCTGTGAGTTCGCCCACGGCGGTCGCCAGCCGTAGCCCCGCCGCCACCAGGTCCGTCGCCGCCAGGTCCGTCGCCGCCCCACGCGGCGACCACGGGTCGGTCACCGGATCCACGCTCCGCAGGCCCGGATCCGGCGGCGCCAGCGTCGCGGCGAGTTCGGCGAGCACCGCCCGCACCGCTCGGTCGGTGTCGTCGCACAGGTCGAGGAAGGACTCGACGGCCGCCGCCACCCCGGGCCGGAACACCTCGTCGCGCCACCGCCCGCACCATCGCGTGACGGCCGCGCGCTCGGGGACCGGTCCCAGCGCCGAATCCCAGGCGGCGAGCTGGGCTGCCGTCGGACCACCGCCGCCCGCGGCGCCGGCCAGAATCGCGTCGATCTCCTCGACGGTGCGCCCGCCGACGGTCGTGTCGGCGAACTCGGCGGCCGCCCGGGACTTCTCCTCGACGATCGCGAGCACCGCGGCCGCCGCGTCGGTCAGCGCGCGACGTGCGGCGCCGAGCCATGCCTGCAGGTCCTCGCCGACCGCCACATGGCGGTCGAGCGCGTCGGCCGCACCCACCGCCCCGCCTCCGGTCCAGGCCGCCGCCAAGGCGTCGACGTAGGAGCCCTGCCGCGCGACCTCGGCACCCAGGGCGCCCTCGAGCCGGGCGAACACGTCGGCGTCCGCGAGCAGGACGGCCAGGTCCGTGCCGCGCTGCTCGTCGTAGCGTTCCTGCAACTGCGAACAGGACGGCAGACCGGGGGCGTACCGCTCGGCGCGGGGAAGATGCTCGGCGAAGAAGCGCAACCCGACGCGGCCCCCGTCGAGCACCAGGTCGAGCCGCTGCCCGCCCCCGGTCACCGGCCTCCTCCGGTCACCGGCACCCCATCGGCGGCAGGTCGACGGCCCGAAGGCCCGACTCGGACTCCCGCTCCAGCCACGCGTACCCCCCGGCCGCGCGCCGCAGCGCCTCCGCACGGGCGGCCGTCGCCGCCGACCACTCCGCGACCGCCCGGTGCAGCCCGTCGTAGCGCGCTCTCACGGCCTCGGCCTCGGACCGGTAGCGGTCGCCGGCCGCGTCCGGACCGAAGCCGACGGCGCGGCACGCACGCGCCTGACAGTCGATCTCGACGGCCGAGTCCGCCAGGCCCTCGGCGATCACCCGGACCGCCGCACCGTCGAGTCCCACCCCGTCACGCACCATGCCGCCCCCTCCCTCGTCCCCCGGTGGGTTCGACGCAGCGGGAGGCGGATCGGTTCCCCGGCGGGGCAGAGCTGTCGGATGGAGGCCGTCAGACGGAGGCGACCGCTCCCGCGAGACGATCGGCGAGAGCACGGGCCACCGTGTCGTCGGCGGCCTCGACCATCACCCGGACCAGTTGTTCGGTGCCCGACGGACGCAGCAGCACCCGCCCGGTCTCCCCCAGTTCCCGCTCCACGGCGGCAACGGCGTCCGCGACGACGGAAGCCTTGGCCACCGCGGCCTTGTCCGACACGGGCACGTTCACCAGCACCTGCGGCAGGGTGCGCATGACCGCGGCGAGCTCCGCGAGGGGCGAAGCCGTCGCGACCATCCGCTCCATGAGACGCAGGCCGGTGAGCACCCCGTCGCCCGTGGTTCCCAGGGCCGGCAGCACGATGTGGCCGGACTGTTCGCCGCCGAGGCTGAACGAGCCGCGGCGCAGCTCCTCGAGCACGTAACGGTCGCCGACGCCGGCGGTCACGACCGTGATCCCGGCCTCGCGCATCGCCAGGTGCAGGCCGAGGTTGCTCATCACGGTGGCGACGAGCGTGTCGGCGTGCAGCTCGCCGGCCTCGCGCATCCCGAGGGCGAGGATCGCCATGATCGCGTCGCCGTCCACCACGGTGCCCGTCGCATCGACCGCGAGGCACCGGTCGGCGTCGCCGTCGTGCGCGAGACCGAGGTCGGCGCCGTGCTCGACGACCGCGGCCCGGAGGCCGTCGAGATGCGTAGAACCGCAGCCGTCGTTGATGTTGAGCCCGTCCGGGTCGGCGTGCAGCGCGACGACCGTGGCCCCGGCCGCGGCGTACGCGGCCGGCCCGACGCGCGACGCGGCGCCGTTGGCGCAGTCCACCACGACCGTCAGTCCCGTCAGCGGCGTGCGCACCGCCGTCGCGAGGTGGGCGAGGTAGCGGTCGGCGGCGTCGGCGGCGGTCCGCACCCGGCCGATGCCCGCGCCGGTGGGGCGGGCGACCCCGCCCTCACCGTGCAGCATGGCCTCGATACGGTCCTCGACGGCGTCGTCGAGTTTGTGACCGCCGGCCGCGAAGATCTTGATGCCGTTGTCCGGCATGGGGTTGTGCGACGCGGAGATCATCACGCCGAGGTCGGCGTCGTAGGCCCCGGTCAGGAACGCGACAGCCGGGGTGGGCAGCACCCCGACGGACAACACGTCGACGCCGGCCGCGGTCAGGCCCGCGGTCACGGCGGCCTCGAGCATCTCCCCGCTGGCACGGGGGTCGCGGCCCACCACCGCGACGGGGCGCCGACCCTCGGCACCGCCCGCCAGCACGGTCGCGGCCGCCCCGGCGAGCCGTACCGCCAGTTCGACCGTGAGCTCGGCGTTCGCCAAGCCTCGCACGCCATCGGTGCCGAACATCCGACCCATCGAGCAAAGTCCTCCACGTCGAGAAATGCGGTCTCCGCCGTCCGCGGGCGCCGCCTGCTGTCGCAAAAGTACGTCAATGCACGAGAGCAGGCGTCCGGTAGCGAATTCCCTACCGGCGCCTGCTCTCGTGGTCGAACAGGAGCCGAGGCTGACGAGGTCAGCGTCGGCGGCACATCAGCGCTTGGAGTACTGAGGTGCCTTACGGGCCTTCTTCAGGCCGTACTTCTTGCGCTCGGTGGCACGCGGGTCACGCGTGAGGAAGCCGGCGCGCTTGAGCGCGGGGCGATCCTCGGCGGTGACCTCGATCAGCGCGCGGGCGATGGCCAGGCGCAGGGCGCCGGCCTGACCCGACGGGCCGCCGCCGTGCAGGCGGGCATGCACGTCGAACTGCTCGGTGCGCTCGACCGTGACCAGCGGCGACTTGACGAGCTGCTGGTGCACCTTGTTCGGGAAGTAGTCCTCGATGGTGCGGCCGTTGAGCACGAAGTTGCCGGTGCCGGGCACGAGGCGGACGCGGACGACGGCCTCCTTGCGGCGGCCGACGGTCTGCACCGGGCGGTCGAACACGATCGGCGCGGGAGCCGGAGCGGCTTCCTCGGCCACGTACTCGTCCGCGGCGACCTCGACGTTCTCGGTGTCGGTGTACTCGTCGCTGTAGTTCTCGTTCACGTTCTCGGTCACTGCGCCACCTGCTTGATTTCGAACGGCACCGGCTGCTGCGCGGTGTGCGGGTGGTTCGGGCCCGCGTAGACCTTCAGCTTCTTCGCGATCGCGCGACCGAGCTTGTTCTTCGGGAGCATGCCGGTGACGGCCTTCTCCACCAGACGGTCCGGGTTCTTCTCCAGAACCTCACCGACGGTGCGGGACCGGAGGCCGCCCGGGTAGCCGGAGTGGTTGTACAGGAGCTTGTCCTGCTTCTTGTTGCCGGAGATGGCAACCTTGTCCGCGTTGATGATGACGACGAAGTCGCCACCGTCCACGTGGGGGGCAAAAGTGGGCTTGTGCTTGCCGCGGAGCAGGTTCGCCGCCTGCACCGCGAGGCGGCCGAGCACCACGTCGGTGGCGTCGATGACGTGCCACTGGCGGGTCACGTCGCCGGCCTTCGGTGTGTACGTAGACACAGATCTTCCTCGTCTATCGTTTCGCTGCTGGCCCGCGCGCCGCCGATGATCGCTTCCGGCGGCCAGTTGGGACCCGAGAAGCGACGTTCGCCGCGCACGAGGCAACGACGACGGACGACACGCCAACGGCACACGATACCGGGGAGGTGTGTGCACGGTCAAAACAGCGCGACGTCCCAGCGGCCTCTCCACCACCGGGACGTCGCTCGCTACTCGTGTCGCCTCAGGCCTGCCACCTCCGTGCCAGCTCGGATTCGACGCTGCGCATCTCGTCGTTGCCCCGCGCCACGGCGACGGCGATCTGGTCGAGCAGCAGATTCAGCTCGGCGGACGCCCGATCCCACTTCTGCTGGGTGACGTGGTACTCGGACCGGGCCTGCCCGTCCCAGGTCTGCACCAGCGGCTCGACCTGTGACCTGATCCGGTCGAGCGTGTCGTTCATGCCGCGCTGCAGTCCGACGACGCGTGTGTGCAGGTCGTCGATGCCACCGAAGTCCTGCCGGATCACATCGGGTCCACTCATTCGTTCGTTCTCCTCGAGTCGTGTCGTGCGCACGGGTCGGTCGATGCGCGATTCCGCACCGGCCCGCCCGCAGCGGCGTCAGTAGGTGCCGTGGAGGCTGTCGCCGAGGACGTTCAGCGACTGCGCCTGGGTCTGGACGGTGTCCTCGTACGCCCGGCCGTTGGTACGGATGCCGGCGACGATCGCGGCCAGTGCCTCGTTGAGCTGGAGGGCGCTGCGGTCCCATCGCGACATCACGTCGGTGAACGCCATCCCCGACCGGCCCTGCCATACGTCCGGCGACGACGACACGGTAGTGCGCAGCGCACCGAGCAGTTGCTCGAGTTCTCCGTGGGAGTCCTCGATCTGCCGCGCCGCCGTCTCCATGGTCGCGACGTCGGTCGCGACCCGATTCGAACTGCCCTGCCCTGGTTGCGTCACGCCTGTCTCCTCCGTCGTCCCGCGTCCCGTACCCCTCCGGCCCACCGTGGCCGAAGCCGGTTCGCGCCTACATCCGATTGGACGCAGCGCCTGTCCGCCGGGTTCCCCTGCTCCGCGAACGGGGCGATTCGCTACTCCACCGTCACGGTGTGGACGGCCTGCTCGCATTCGTTCTTGATTCCCGCCCATTCGTCGGCGAGGAATTGGCATCCGACCGCCACCTGCATGCCGGACTCGACCACGACGAACCAACGCACGAGCGAGAATTCGTCCGGCGCCTCCACGTAGGCGATCACCGGGCGGTCCGCGAAGGTGGTGCCGGGGTCGAGGTCGCGGATCACCGGGGAACGTTCGTCCGCGCGCCGGGCCAGCACCTCCCCCACGCCGGCCAAGTCCAGAGCATCACGAAGGCGACTGTGCACCAGCACTATTCGTCGATCCCTCCCGCCACCGGGAACGAGTTCGACGCGCTCGGCACCGGTGTGCGCAGGGTCGCGGACCCTCCAGTCCCCCGGCAGTTCCAGCCGGACGGGCCCGAGTTCGTGACGAACCGAAGGTGAGCGCGGCGTGGGCTGTCTCGGCGCCGAGGACTCATCGGCCGAGTCGCCGGCGACGGGATCCTCCGCGCCCACCACGGGCAGCTCCGCGCCCTGTCCTGCAGTCCACACCCAGCCGGCCGTAGCGGGTGTTTTGG
>NZ_JBSNCE010000046.1:0-29182 GCF_053764755.1 Rhodococcus sp. 2H158 | reverse complement strand
CTCCCGGCGCCGGATCGGGCTGGTCGACCGTGACCAGGACTCGGCTCACCGCCGGGGTGATCACGTCGAGCGCGGGTTTCGGATACACGCCCAGGACGAGGAGCAACGCGATGAGCGGCACCACGACGGCGAGTTCGCGGGGCACCAGATCGGACACGTGCTCGTTGCCGTCGGTGACCGGCCCCGTCATCATGCGCTGGTACAGCCACAGCACGTAGACCGCCGAGAGGACGAGTGCGAGCACGGCGAACACGGCAGCGACCTGGTAGCGCGGATACGTGCCGATCAGCACCAGGAATTCGCTGATGAACGGCGCCAGTCCGGGAAGGGACAGGGTCGCCAGTCCCGCGACGAGGAACGTGCCGGCCAGGACGGGGGCGACCTTGCGGACGCCACCGTAGGCGGCGATCGCACGGGATCCCCGCCGGGAGACGAGGAACCCGGCGATCAGGAACAACGCCGCGGTGGAGATGCCGTGGTTGACCATGTACAGCGTCGAGCCGGCCTGCCCCTGGCTGGTCATCGCGAAGATGCCGAGGATGATGAACCCGAAGTGCGAGATGGAGGTGTAGGCGATCAGGCGCATCACGTCCGTCTGGCCGATGGCGACCGCCGCGCCGTAGACGATGCCGATCACCGCCAGCGTGACGATCACCGGCGCGAAGTACACCGACGACTCGGGAAACAGTTGCAGGCAGTAGCGCAGCATGCCGAACGTGCCGACCTTGTCGACCACGGCCATCATCAGCACCGCCCCGGCCGGGGTGGCCTGCACCGCGGCGCCGGGCAGCCAGGTGTGGAACGGCCACAGCGGTGCCTTCACGGCGAAGGCGAACATGAATCCGAGGAACAGCGCGTGGAGCACCACGGCATCGGCGCCGAGACCGCCGCCGGTGACGGCGGCGACGATGTCCCGGAAGTCGAAGGTGCCGGCGCCCTGCCGGGCGGTGACCACGTACAGCCCGATGACCGCGGCCAGCATGATCAATCCGCCGAACAGGTTGTAGAGCAGGAACTTCACCGCCGCGCGGGAGCGCTGCGTGCGGTCGCCGAGACGATCCCCGAATCCTCCGATGAGGAAGTACATCGGGATGAGCATCGCTTCGAAGAAGATGTAGAACAGCAGCACGTCGAGGGCGGTGAACGACACCATCACCATCGCCTCGACCGTCAGCATCAGCGCCATGTACAGCTGCGTGGTACGCCGCGGCGCGGATCCCCGGGCGGTCGCGGCGGGCTCGGCCGGTGTCGCGTCGTTCCAGCCCGCCAGCATCAGCAGCGGGAGCAGCACCGCGGTCAGCAGCACCAGCACGAGCGCGATGCCGTCCACGCCCAGCGTGTATCGGGTGCCCAGGGCCGGAATCCACTCGTGGGATTCGACGAACTGGTACTGCTCCCCTGCCGGATCGAATCCGACCGCCAGCGCGCAGGCCAGTACGAGCACCACGGCCGCGACCGCCAGCGCGGTCGTCTTGGCGAGGCTCCGCATGCGGGCGGGAAGCGCCAGCACGACGACGGCACCGACGAGCGGCACCACCCACAGGGTCGTCAACCAGGGAAAGTCGTCCACTACAGCCTCCCCAGCACCATCGTCGCGACCACGACGGCCGCGCCTACCAACATGGACAAGCCGTAGGACCGCACGAAACCGGTCTGCAGGTGCCGCATCCGGGCGGACAGGGCGCCGACCGTGGCGGAGATCCCGTCGACCGCGCCGTCGACGCCCTTGTCGTCGACGGTCACCAGGGTCGAGGTCAGGGAGCGTCCGGGCCGCATGAACACCGCCTCGTTGACCGCGTCGCCGTAGAGATCCCTGCGGGCGGCGACGGTGAACACCGACACCTCGGCGGGGGCGACCTCGGGAATGTCGCGCCGAGCGTACTGCCGGTAGGCCACCGCGGCACCGGCGAGCACGACGGCGAGGGTGAGGGCGGTGGTCACCCACACCGGCAGCAGGTGTTCGGCCTCGTACGTCCCCACCACCGGCTCGAGCCAGTTCTGCAGCGCTCCCCCCAGGCTGAGCGCAGCACCGGCGCCGACCGAGCCCACGGCCAGCACGATCATGGGCACCGTCATCACGGCAGGCGCCTCGTGGGGATGGACGTCGGCGGCCCAGCGACGCCGGCCGAAGAAGGTCATCAGCATCACCCGCGTCATGTAGAACGCGGTGATGCCGGCACCGAGCAGGGCGGCCGTCCCGAGGACGACTCCTTCGGCGCCGCCCGCTCCGAACGCGGCCTCGATGATCTTGTCCTTGGAGAAGAAACCGGCGAACGGCGGGATGCCGATGATCGCGAGGTAGCCGAGGCCGAAGGTGACGAACGTGACGGGCATGACGGTGCGCAGGCCGCCGTAGCGGCGCATGTTCACCTCGTCGTTCATCCCGTGCATCACCGATCCGGCACCGAGGAACAGTCCGGCCTTGAAGAAGCCGTGGGTGAGCAGGTGCATGATCGCGAAGGCGTACCCGGCGGGACCGAGTCCGGCGGCGAGGACCATGTAGCCGATCTGGCTCATCGTCGACGCGGCGAGCGCCTTCTTGATGTCGTCCTTGGCGCAGCCGATGACGGCCCCGAACAGCAGGGTCACCGCGCCCACGATCACGACGGCGAGTTGCGCGGTGGGGGCGAGGTCGAAGATCGCGTCGGACCGGACGATCAGGTAGACGCCCGCGGTGACCATGGTGGCGGCGTGGATCAGCGCCGAGACCGGTGTCGGGCCTTCCATCGCGTCACCGAGCCAGGACTGCAGCGGCACCTGCGCGGACTTGCCGCAGGCGGCGAGCAGCAGCACGAGGCCGAGTGCGGTGAGCACGCCGTCGCTCGCACCCTCCGCCCCGCCGAAGACGTCGTCGAACGTGACGGAACCGAACGTCGCGAACATGATCATCATGGCGACGGCCAGGCCCATATCGCCGACGCGGTTGACGACGAACGCCTTCTTCGCGGCTGTCGCGGCGGACGGCTTGTACTGCCAGAACCCGATGAGCAGGTACGAGGCGAGACCGACTCCCTCCCAGCCCACGTACAGGCCGAGGTAGTTGTCGGCGAGGACGAGCAGCAACATCGCCGCAAGGAAGAGGTTGAGGTAGGCGAAGAACAATCGGCGCCCGGGAGCGGAGCCGGCGGAGCGACCCGACGAACCCGGAGCGGAGCCGGCGGAGCGACCCGACGAACCCGGAGCGGAGCCGGCGGAGCGACCGGAGGGGTCGGGGCCGTGTGCCATGTACCCGACCGAGTAGATGTGGATGAGCGAGCCGACGCCGGTGATCAGCAGCACGAAGCACATCGACAGCTGGTCGAGCTGGAGCCCGAAGTCGATCTGCAGGCCCGCGACCGGTACCCATTCGAAGAGGCTCTGGTTCACGGCACGGTCGGCGGCGTCGCGGCCGAGCATGTCGACGAAGAGGGCGACGCCGAGCGCGAACGAGGCGAGTGCCGTCGCGCAGCCGAGCAGGTGTCCCCACGTGTCGCTGCGTCGGCCGGCCAGCAGCAGCACGGCCGCGCCGAGCAGCGGCAGCGAGGGCAGCAGCCAGACGGTCGACGAGATTCCGCCGTTCATGCCGGTCCGCCGGTCGGGGCGCCGCCGGCGCGGGCCGTCGTCTCGGGCACAGCCGTCTCGGGCGCGGTCGTCTCGGGCACAGTCTCCTCCTCGTGCGTGTGCGGACGGGCTGTCCGGGGTCGTCAGTACTTCAGGAGGTTGGCGTCGTCGACGGAAACCGAACGCCGGGCACGGAAGATGGTCATGATGATCGCCAGGCCGACGACGACCTCGGCGGCGGCGACGACCATGGTGAAGAACGCGATGACCTGACCGTCGAGGTTGCCGTGCATACGGGCGAACGTGACGAACGCCAGGTTCGCGGCGTTGAGCATGAGCTCGATGCACATGAACACGACGATCGCGTTGCGGCGCAGCAGGACACCGGCCGCACCGATGGTGAACAACAGGGCGGACAGGTACAGGTAGTTCTCGGGGTTCACCGCGATCCCTCCTCACCGGACGAGCCGCGTCGGGGTGCGTCGCCCGCGCGTGGGCCGGCTGCTCCGTCGGCGGACATCGCCCGCCGCCGGAGCACTTCGCTGACCGACAGGTCCGAGTACGATCCGTCGGGCAGCCGGGCCGGCACGTCGACCGCGTTGTGGCGGGCGTAGACCCCGGGACTCGGCAGCGGGGTGGCGCGGCCGCCGGCGCGGAAGCGTTCCTGCGACAGTTCCTGCTGGGTCTTGCGCAGCCCGAAGCGTTCCCGATGGGCGAGGACCATGGCGCCGATCGTGGCGGTGATCAGCAGGGCTCCGGTGAGTTCGAAGGCCCAGACGTACCGTACGAAGATCAGCTCGGCCAGGCCGGCGATGTTGCCTGCGGCGTTCGCGTCGTCGAGTCCGGCGAACTCCCCGACGGCGGCGTTGCCGAGACCGCCGACGAGCAGCAGCCCGAATCCGAGGCCGGCCGCGATCGCGGCGACCCGCTGGCCGCGCAGGGTCTCGACGAGCGCGTCGGAGGAATCGACGCCGACGAGCATGACCACGAACAGGAACAGCATCATCACCGCCCCCGTGTACACCACGATCTGCACGACGCCGAGGAACAACGCGTCCTGGGCGATGTAGAACACCGCGAGGATGATCATGGTGACGGCGAGGAACATCGCCGAGTACACGGCCTTGGTCGCGGTGACGACCCCCAGTGCGCCGATCACCGCGAGTGTTCCGAGGATCCAGAACAGCACGGCCTCACCGGTGGACGTGCGGGTGAAGGCCTCGGCCGCCAGCAGCGCCGGAGTCATCGGGTCCATCGAGACCACTCCCCTCTCCGCCGGTCACGCCACATCGCGGCCGCCTCGCGGCTGCGTCGGTTCCCGGTCGGATTCGACGGTTCCGTCGGCGGCCGACGTGGTGCCGGGCGCGGCCTCGGTCACCGTGCCGAGGTAGTAGTCCTCGTCCGTCGTGCCCGGGTACACGTCGTGGGGTGGGGCGGCCATGCCGGGCGCGAGCGGCGCGAGCAGCCTGGTCTTGTCGTAGATCAGGTCGGTCCGGTTGTCGTCGGCCATCTCGTACTCGTTGGTCATGGTCAGCGCCCGCGTCGGGCAGGCCTCGATGCACAGCCCGCACCCGATGCAGCGCAGGTAGTTGATCTGGTAGACGCGTCCGTAGCGCTCCCCCGGCGAGTATCGCTCGGTGTCGGTGTTGTCCGCACCCTCGACGTAGATGGCGTCGGCGGGGCACGCCCAGGCACACAGTTCGCACCCGATGCACTTCTCCAGTCCGTCGGGATGGCGGTTGAGCTGATGGCGGCCGTGGTAACGCGGTGCGGTCGGTTCCTTCTGCTCGGGGTAGCGCTCGGTCTGGGCCTTGTGGAACATCGCCCTGAAGGTCACTCCGAATCCCGCGATGGGATCGAGGAAGTCAGGCATCGCGGTTCTCCTCGGTGGTCGAATCGGAACGGCGCCCGCCCCCGCCCTCGGCGGCTGCGGCGACGGGGGTGCGTCGACGCCGCGGCGGCAGCGTCTGGCCGGGCAGCGGCGGGACGGGGAAGCCCCCGGCCATCGGGTCGAACGGCTCGGCCGCCGCCGCAGCCGGAGGGGCCGCCGTCCCCCCGGGGGTCTCGGTGAGCCGGGGGCGGCCGGCGCGCATGCGGTTCCACATGAGCGACGGCACCGCCAGGGCGACGACGACACCCGCCGCGGCGAGGACGATCTGCCACCGGTCCAGGCCCTCCGTGCGCAGGACGCGGATCACGGCGACGACCATGATCCAGGCGAGCGCCACCGGAATCAGCACTTTCCAGCCCAGGTTCATGAACTGGTCGTACCGCAGCCGCGGCAGTGTCCCACGCAACCATACGAACAGGAACAGAAATCCCCACACCTTGAGGACGAACCAGAGCAGCGGCACCCAGCCGGAGTTCGCGCCCTCCCACATGTTCAGCGGCCACGGCGCGCGCCAGCCGCCGAGGAACAGGGTGGTGGCCAGCGCCGAGACCGTCACCATGTTGACGTACTCGGCGAGCATGAACATCGCGAACTTCAGCGACGAGTACTCCGTGTGGAAGCCGCCGACGAGTTCACCCTCGGCCTCGGGCAGGTCGAACGGTGCCCGGTTGGTCTCGCCGACCATCGCCGTGACGTAGATCAGGAACGAGGGCAGGAGCAGGAATACGTACCAGACGCCGTCCTGGGCGGCGACGATGCCGGAGGTGGACAGCGTGCCCGACAGCAGAAAGACGGCCGCGAACGAGAGCGCCATCGCGATCTCGTAGGAGATCACCTGCGCCGTCGAGCGCAGACCGCCCAGCAGTGGATAGGTGGACCCGGACGCCCAGCCGGCGAGCACGATGCCGTAGACCCCGATCGAGGTGGCCGCGAGGATGTACAGCACGGCCACGGGCAGGTCCGTCAACTGCAGCGGCGTGCGCTGGCCGAACACGGAGACCACCGGCCCGAGCGGGATGACGGCGAACGCCATGAACGCCGGTACCGTTGCGATGATCGGCGCGAGCACGTAGATGGGTTTGTCCACGCCCGCGGGCACGATGCCCTCCTTCAGGGCGAGTTTGACGCCGTCGGCGAGACTCTGCAGCAACCCCCGCGGGCCCACCCGATTCGGGCCGACCCGCATCTGCATGCGCGCCAGGATCTTTCGCTCCGCAAGGATCGCGACGAGCACCGTCAACACCAGGAAGGCGAAGACGGCCACCGCCTTCACGACGACCAGCCACCACGGATCCTGGCCGAACGACGCCGGATCGGGGTACCCGGACTGCGCCGACAGGGCACCGGGAACCGGCACCGCCGCGGCGGTGAACAGAACGACGTCACTCATCGGGTACCCCCTGCGACCGGGCGTCGCCCCGGCTGATCCGGACGGTGTCCCCCACGGACGCGGCCAATTGCCGGTGCACCGCGCATCCCGGCGAATTGAGCGGCACCCACACGACCCGGTCGGGCATGTCGGTGATCGCGAGGGGCAGCGTGATCGAGCCCCGGTCCGTCGCGACGGTCACCGGATCCCCGGCGTCCGCGCCGATCTCGGCGGCGGTGGCGGCGGACAGGCGCGCCACCGGCCGGCGGGCGGTCCCGGCGAGATGCGGTTCGCCGTCCTGCATCCGTCCGCGGTCGAGGAGCATCCGCCATCCCGCGAGCACCGCCTCACCGGGGCCCGGCTCCGGGCGGTCCCGCGGCGCGACGTCCGGTGGACCGGCAGGTTCGCCGTCCCAGGAACCCAGCGCCACGAGCTCGTCGAGGGCCGCCGCGGCGTCGACGAGGCCGAGGCGGACGCCCATCTCGTCGGCGATCGCGCCGAGGACCCGCTGATCCGGCAGGGCGCCGGTGTTGCGCAACGCGGCGGCGAAGGGGCGCTCCCGGCCCTCCCAATCGAGGAAGGTTCCCGGTTTCTCCACCGCGGGTGCGACGGGGAAGACGACGTCGGCCCGGTCGGTGATCGCGCTGCGCCGCAGTTCCAGGCTGACGACGAAGCCGGCGGCGTCGACCGCGGCGACGGCGGCGTGCGGGTCGGGCAGGTCGTCGACGTCGACCCCGCCGATCACCAGGGCTCCGAGCGTGCCCGACGCGGCGTCGGTGAGGATCTGCGCCGTGTCCCGGCCGGCGGACGGCGGCAGGTCCGGCACGCCCCAGACGGCGGCGACCTGGCGTCGGGCGTCGGCGTCGGTGACCGGGCGGGCGCCGGGCAGAAGTCCCGGCAGGGTCCCGGCCTCCAGCGCACCGCGTTCACCGGCCCGCCGCGGGATCCACGCCAGCCGCGCGCCGGTGTCGTCGGCGAGACGGCCGACGGCCGACAACGCCCCCGGCACTGCGGCCAGCCGCTCCCCCACCAGGACGACCGCACCGGGTCGGCGCAGGAGCTCGGCGGTGTCCACTTCGTCCCGGTGTCCGGGCCGACCGGCGAGGCGGAGGGTGTCGAGCAGGTCCGGTTCGGCGCCCGGGACGGCCGGCAGGAGCCGGCCGGACAGCTTCTCGAGGCCACGGCTCGCGAACGGTGCGATCGCGCACACCGCCAGTCCCCGTCTGCGGACCGCCTTGCGCAGCCGCAGGAACACGATGGGCGACTCGTCCTCGGGCTCGAATCCGACGAGCAGCACCGCAGGGGCGTTCTCGAGGTCGTCGTAGGTCACGGCGCCGGCGCCGGGCCACCGCCCGGCGACCCGGGCCGCCAGGAATTGTGCCTCCTCCGCGGAATGCGGACGCGACCGGAAGTCGATGTCGTTGGTGTCCAGGCCGATACGCGCGAACTTGCCGTACGCGTACGCGTCCTCGACGGTGACGCGGCCGCCGACGAGCACGCCGGTACGGCCGCGCGCGGCGGTGAGGCCGCGGGCGGCGACCCGCAGGGCGTCGCGCCACGAGGCGGGCGCGAGCGTGCCGTCGTCGCCTCGGATCAACGGGGTGGTGAGGCGGTCGGGCTGGGTGGCGTAGGTGAAGGCCCACCGGCCCTTGTCGCAGTTCCATTCCTCGTTGACCTGCGGGTCGTCGCCGGCCAGCCGGCGCAGCACCGTGCCGCGCCGGTGGTCGGTGCGTTGGGCGCAGCCGCTGGCGCAGTGTTCGCACACGCTCGGGCTCGACACCAGGTCGAACGGTCGGGCACGGAACCGGTAGGCCGCCCCCGTGAGTGCGCCGACCGGGCAGATCTGCACGGTGTTGCCGGAGAAGTACGACTCGAACGGTTCCTTCTCGTAGATGCCGACCTGCTGCAGGGCGCCGCGTTCCATCAGTTCGATGAAGGGGTCGCCGGCGATCTGCTGGGAGAACCGCGTGCACCGGGCGCAGAGCACGCATCGCTCCCGGTCCAGGAGGATCTGCGAGGAGAGCGAGATCGGTTTGGGGAACGTGCGTTTGACCTCGGTGAAGCGGGACTCGGCACGCCCGTTCGACATTGCCTGGTTCTGCAGGGGACACTCGCCGCCCTTGTCGCAGACCGGGCAGTCCAGCGGATGGTTGATCAGCAGCAGCTCCATCACGCCCTTCTGCGCCTTGTCGGCCACAGGCGACGTCAGCTGCGTGTGCACGACCATTCCGTCCGTCACCGGGGTCGTGCACGAGGCGACGGGCTTGCGCTGGCCCTCCACGTCTACCAGGCACTGGCGGCACGCGCCGACGGGTTCGAGCAGCGGGTGGTCGCAGAATCGGGGAATCTGGACGCCGAGCAGTTCCGCGGCGCGGATGACGAGGGTGCCCTTCGGGACGCTGATCTCGACGCCGTCGACGACGACGGTCACCAGGTCGGGCGGGGTCGGCAGGCCGGTGGTGTCGTGGTTGGTGTGGACGCTCATCGCGTACCCCCGTCGTTCGGTCGGCCCGCACCGGCCCCCGCCATGACGGTGGACAGGTGCGGGTCGAACGGGCAGCCGCCCTGCTCGAAGTGCGCCAGGTACTCGTCGCGGAAGTACTTGATCGACGACGTGATGGGGCTGGTCGCTCCGTCGCCGAGTGCGCAGAACGACCTGCCGAGGATGTTGTCGGAGATGTCGAGCAGCTTGTCCAGGTCGGCTCCGGTTCCCTCGCCTCGCTCGAGCCGCCGCAGGATCTGCACCAGCCAGTAGGTGCCTTCCCGGCACGGTGTGCACTTGCCGCACGACTCGTGCGCGTAGAACTCGGTCCAGCGCAGCACCGCGCGCACCACGCAGGTGGTCTCGTCGAAGATCTGCAGTGCCTTGGTGCCCAGCATGGAGCCGGCCCCGGCGACGCCCTCGTAGTCGAGCGGGACGTCGAGGTGCTCGTCGGTGAAGAGCGGCGTCGACGATCCGCCGGGGGTCCAGAACTTCAGCCGGTGCCCGGCCCGGACGCCGCCCGCGTAGTCGAGCAGCTCCCGCAGGGTGATTCCCAGGGGCGCCTCGTACTGGCCGGGCGTCGTCACGTGACCGGACAGGGAGTAGAGCGTGAAGCCCGGTGACTTCTCGGTTCCCATGGAGCGGAACCACTCGATCCCGTTGTGGAGGATCGACGGCACGCTTGCGATCGACTCGACGTTGTTGACGACCGTCGGGCGCGCGTACAGGCCCGCGACGGCGGGGAACGGCGGGCGCAGGCGGGGCTGGCCGCGCCGGCCCTCGAGGGAGTCCAGCAGCGCGGTCTCCTCACCGCAGATGTACGCCCCGGCGCCGGCGTGTACGACGAGTTCGAGGTCGTAGCCGCTGCCGAGGATGTCGCGGCCGAGGAAGCCTGCGGCGTAGGCCTCGGCGACCGCGGCCTGCAGCCGGCGCAGCACCGGCACCACCTCACCGCGGACGTAGACGAAGGCGTGCGCGGCGCGGATGGCGTACGCCGCAATGACGGCGCCTTCGACGAGCGCGTGCGGTGTGGCCAGTAGCAGGGGCATGTCCTTGCAGGTGCCCGGTTCGGATTCGTCGGCGTTGACCACCAGATAGTGGGGTTTGCCGTCGCCCTGGGGGATGAAGCTCCACTTCACGCCGGTAGCGAAGCCGGCGCCGCCGCGGCCGCGCAGGCCCGCCTCCTTGACGGTGGCGATCACCTCGTCCGGGGGCATGCGCAGTGCCTTGCGCAGGCCCTCGTATCCGTCGTGGCGGCGGTAGGTGTCGAGCGTCCAGGACTCGGGCTCGTCCCAGTACCGGCTCAGGACAGGGGTCAACGCCACGTCAGCCTCCTTCGGATCGGGGTCCGGCGACCGGGCCCGGGTCGGAGGGCTGTTCCGGCTCCGGCGCGGGGGCCCGCATGCCCCGCTCACGGGCGATGCGCAGGCCCGCGAGCGATGCCGTACCCGCGCTGCCGCCCGCCGCCAGGGCGCCGGGACGCTCGTCCGGGAACCCGGCGAGGATGCGGGCGGTCTGCCGGAAAGTGCACAGCGGTGCGCCCCGGGTGGGCGTGACGGGCCGGCCGGCGCGCAGATCGTCGACGAGCGCGCGGGCCGAGTCCGGGGTCTGGTGGTCGAAGAACTCCCAGTTGACCATCACGACGGGCGCGAAGTCGCAGGCGGCGTTGCATTCGAGGTGCTCGAGGGTGACGCCGCCGGCTTCGGTGACGCTGCCGGCCCCGGTGACGGCGCCGGCCGCGTCCTGCGTGGTGCCGGCGGCTGCGGTGCGCAGCCCGAGGTGTTCCTCGAGCGCTTCGAGGATCTCGTCGCCGCCCATGATCGCGCACAGGGTGTTGGTGCAGACGCCGACGAGGTAGTCGCCGGTGGGCTCGCGCCGGTACATGGAGTAGAACGTGGCCACCGCGCTGACCTCGGCGCCGGTGAGCCCGAGCCGGTCGGCGCAGAACTCGACGCCGGCCGGGGTGATGTACCCGTCCTCGGACTGCACCAGGTGCAGCAGCGGCAGCAGGGCGGAGCGTGGCTGCGGGTAGCGGCCGATGATCTCCGCGGCGTCGGTCTCGAGGCGGGCCCGCACGTCCGCCGGGTACCGCTCGCGGGCGCCCGGCCGCACCAACCGGGACCGTTCCTCGGGGCGTGGGCCGAACTGGATGAACACCGGGCCGGGGGCCGGGTCCGGCTCGATCGCTACTCGCTGCTCCTGCGTCAACGGTCCACTCCCCCCATCACGGGATCGATGCTGGCGACCGCGGCGATGACGTCGGCGACCATGCCGCCCTCGCACATCGCGGACACCGCTTGCAGGTTCGTGAAGGACGGGTCCCGGAAGTGCACCCGGTACGGCCGGGTGCCACCGTCGCTGACCATGTGCACGCCCAGTTCCCCGCGCGGGGACTCGACGGCGGTGTACACCTGGCCGGGTGGGACGCGGAAACCCTCGGTGACGAGCTTGAAGTGGTGGATCAGGCCCTCCATCGAGTTGCCCATGATCTTCCGGATGTGCTCCGGGGAGTTGCCGAGACCGTCCGCGCCGAGGGACAGGTCGGCCGGCCAGGCGATCTTCTTGTCCTCCACCATGACCGGCCCGGGCCGCAGCCGGTCGAGACACTGCTCGACGATCTTGATCGACTGCTTCATCTCGTCGATCCGGATCAGGTAGCGGCAGTAGGCGTCGCACCCGGTGTCGGTGCACACGTCGAACTCGTAGGTGTCGTAGCCGCAGTACGGTTGCGACTTGCGCAGGTCGTGCGGCAGGCCGGTCGAGCGCAGGACGGGGCCGGTGATGCCGAGGGCCATGCAGCCGGTCAGGTCGAGGTAGCCGATGCCCTGGGTGCGGGCCTTCCAGATGTGGTTCTCGTTGAGCAGGTCCGCCATGTCCCGCAGCCGCCGCGGCAACAGGTCGAGCAGGTCGCGGATCTTCTCGACCGCCCCGGCCGGCAGGTCCTGCGCGAGCCCGCCGGGACGGATGTAGGCGTGGTTCATGCGCAGACCGGTGATCGTCTCGAACACGTCGAGGATCAGTTCCCGCTCACGGAAACCGAGGAACATCGCGGTCATCGCGCCGAGTTCCATGCCGCCGGTGGCCAGGGCGACGAGGTGCGAGGAGATCCGGTTGAGCTCCATGAGCAGCACACGGACCACGGTGGCTCGTTCGGGGATCGCGTCGGTGATGTCGAGCAGCTTCTCGACGCCGAGGCAGTAGGCGGTCTCGTTGAAGAACGGCGACAGGTAGTCCATCCGGGTGACGAAGGTGACGCCCTGGGTCCAGGTGCGGTATTCGAGGTTCTTCTCGATGCCGGTGTGCAGGTAGCCGATTCCGCAGCGGGCCTCGGTGACGGTCTCGCCCTCGATCTCGAGCACGAGCCGCAGCACGCCGTGGGTCGACGGGTGCTGCGGCCCCATGTTGACCACGATGCGTTCGTCGCCGCGGTCGGCGGCCGCGGCGCGGGCGGCCTCAACGATGCTGTCCCAGTCCTCGCCGACGACGGTGTGGACCGGCCCCTCGGTGATGTCGGTCATCAGCTGTACGCCCTCCGCTCGTCGGGCGGCGGGATCTCCGCCCCGTGGTACTCGACGGGGATGCCGCCGAGCGGATAGTCCTTGCGTTGCGGATGCCCCGACCAGTCGTCGGGCATCTCGATGCGGGTCAGCGACGGGTGGCCGTCGAACACGATCCCGAAGAAGTCGTAGGTCTCGCGCTCGTGCCAGTCGTTGGTCGGATACACCCCGTACAGCGACGGGATGTGGGGGTCGGCGTCCGGGGCCGACACCTCGAGCCGGATGCGGCGGTTGTGGGTGATCGACATGAGCGGGTACACCGCGTGCAGTTCGCGGCCGGTGTCCTGCGGGTAGTGCGCCCCGTCGACGCCGAGGCACAGTTCGAAGCGCAGGTCCGGTTCGTCGCGCAACCGCCGGGCCACCTCGGGAAGGTGCTCGCGACGGACGTGGAAGGTCAGCTCACCGCGGTGGACGACGACCTTCTCGATCGCCGCCTCGGCATCCACCCCGGACTCGGCGACGGCGTCGTGCAGGGCGTCGGCCACGTCGTCGAAGTACCCGCCGTACGGGCGCGGGGTGCTCCCGGGCAGGGTCACCGGGCGTACGAGCCGCCCGTAGCCGGAGGTGTCGCCGCTGCCGCGGACCCCGAACATGCCCGTGCGGACGCCGATCACCTCGGCGCCGCCGTCGGGCCGCGCCGGCAGCGTTCCCTCGGGGCCGGTGCTGGCCGCCCGGTCCACCGGCCGTGCGGTGTCCTGCGCGTGCGCCGCGGGATCCGTAGGGCGCGAGGACCGTTCGTTGTCGGAGGAGGAGGTCACCGGGCCGGCCCCCGTACCTGGAGGCTGGGCACGACGGGCCGGGCGGCGGCCAGGGCCGCCTCCTCGGCGGCCTGCACGGCCTTCTCCCGGTCCACGCCGAGCGGCATCTGCTGGATCTTCTCGTGCAGCATCAGGACGGCGTGCAGCAGCATCTCCGGCCGGGGCGGGCACCCGGGTAGGTAGATGTCGACGGGAACGATGTGGTCGACACCCTGCACGACGGCGTAGTTGTTGAACATGCCGCCCGAGGAGGCGCACACACCCATGGCCAGCACCCATTTCGGCTCGACCATCTGGTCGTAGACCTGCCGCAGCACCGGGGCCATCTTCTGGCTGACCCGGCCGGCGACGATCATGAGGTCGGCCTGTCGCGGCGAGGCACGGAACGCCTCCATCCCGAACCGTGCGATGTCGAACCGCGGCGACACGGTGGTCATCATCTCGATCGCGCAGCACGCGAGCCCGAAGGTCGCGGGCCACAGCGAACCCTTGCGCGCGAAACCGGCGAAGCTCTCCACCGTGCTCAGCAGAAAGCCGCTCGGCAACTTCTCCTCGAGACCCATGTCCGACTCATATCACTTTCGGTCGGTGTTCGAATCCATTACGGCACAATCTCATTCCCTGTCGCGGTCATTCCCAGCCGAGACCACCCCGCCGCCACTCGTAGACGTAGGCGACGGCGACGTTGAACACGAACAGGGCCATCGCGGCCAGCCCGAAGACCCCCAGGGCATCGAGGTGCACGGCCCACGGATAGAGGAACACGATCTCGATGTCGAAGATGATGAACAGCATGGCCGTCAGGTAGTACTTCACCGGGAATCTGCCGCCGCCCGGCGGCTGCGGCGTCGGGTCGATCCCGCACTCGTAGGCTTCGAGCTTGGCTCGGTTGTAGCGGCTCGGGCCGATCACCGAGGACACGACGACGGAGAACACCGCGAAGGCGACCGCGATCCCTCCGAGCACGAGGATCGGGATGTAGACGTTCATGGCGCCTGGCTCCTCTCCGTGCGAGCCGGCCACGTGCGCCGACCCCGTTGCCCCTGCCGACCTCCTTCGGCCGCTGGGGCCGAACGATCACGATACGGAGACAGTGCCGTGAGTCACTTCAACCGCATCATTGTGATGTACGGCTCAGCCTACCGGCGCGGTGTCCCGCCGAGGCGGATACGACGCGGCGTGATTTCTCCGTTTCGCCCGGACCGTGGCCGATGCCGGCGCCCGCTTCGCCGCCGCCCTCAGGTGGTGCTGCGGCCGCGCAGCAGCGCGACGACCGTCTCCGCGAGGCGGAACGGGTCGAGAGGCCGCGGCACCGCGGCCTCGGCGCGGGACCAGTCGGCCAGCCACGCGTCGTCCGCCCGGCCGGTCAGCACGACGACGGGCGGGCACTGTTCAAGTTCGTCCTTGAGTTGCTTGGCGATGCCCATCCCACCGGCGGGGGCCGCCTCGCCGTCCAGGATCGCGAGGTCGATGCCGCCGGCGTCCATGCGGCGGATCACCATCGGCTCGGTCGCCACCTCGACGAAGTCGAGTTCGGGGAGCTCGGGATCGGGTCGCCGGCCCAGCGCCCGGGTGACCTGCTCGCGCGTGTCGGCGTCGTCGCTGTAGACGAGAACGCGCAGGGCGGCAGGACGGCTGGTACTCGCGGTCGAGTCGGTCACGGAGCAGATGCTACTGGCCGGAACCGAGCGGCCCCGGGAGGCGAGCCGCGGCACGCACGGCCCCCGGCCGCCTGCACCCCGCCGGTCCCGCCGACGGCAGGCGACCGGTCCCCGTGCTCACCTGGCGTTACCGGGTGAGGAGAGCCAGGCTGCCACGAGGGCCGGTCACACCGCCGATTCTACTCGCCCGGAAGAGCTTCGGAATCTCCCGGCCTCTTCCCCTCGGAGCCGGCGGTGGCCGGGGCGTACCGGTGTTCCGGCAGCACCAGCATGCGGGCGTACGCGATCGCCCGGGGCGTGGTCGCGAAGACGTGCCGCTCCTCGCTGTCCTTGGTGGTGAAGACGCCCAGCGCGGACAGCGGCCGCAGGTGCTCCGGTTTGGCCCCGGAGATCAGGACCGTGATGTGCCGGTGCTCGAGCTTGGTGATGGCGTCCTTGAGGACGAGGGCGCCGGTGGCGTCGATGGCCGTCACCCGGGACATGCGCAGGATCACGACCTTGACGTCCGTGACGTCGGCGAGCTCGAGCAGGAATCGGTGGGCCGCGGCGAAGAACAGAGCGCCGTCGATCCGGTACGCGACGATGTGCTCGCGCAGCAGCTCGTGTTCCTCGGCGGCGTGATCCCCCTCCTCGTCGAGGGGAACCTGCTCGATCCGGGCGGACTTCGCGACCGCCCGCAGCGCGAGCACCGCAGCGAACCCGACACCGATCGCGACCGCCGTCACGAGGTCGAGGGCGACGGTGACCAGGAACGTCACCGTCATGACGATCGCATCCGCGCGGCTGGCCCGCGTGATCGCGACGATCGAGGCGGTTTCGACCATGCGCACCGTGGTGGCGAGCAGAACGCCGGCGAGCGCGGCGAGAGGGATCTGAGCGACGAGCGGCGAGGCGAGGTAGACGATGCCGGCGAGGATGACGGCGTGGGTGAGGGCGGACAGCCGGGACCGCGCCCCCGAGCGGACGTTGACGGCCGTCCGGGCGATCGCGCCCGTGGCCGGAACGCCGCCGAACAGGGGGGCGGCGATGTTGGCCAGGCCCTGCCCGAACAACTCCCGGTCCGGGTCGTGCCGGGTGCCGACGCTCATCGAATCCGCGGCGGTCGCGGACAGCAGCGATTCGAGGGCCGCGAGCGCGGCCACCGCGAGCGCCGGCGCGAGCAGCGACGTCAGCTCCCCCAGGTCGAGGAATCCGAGGCTGGGGGCGCTGAAGCCGGACGGGATGGACCCGATCCGCGTGACGTCCAGATGGAACAGCTGTGCGACGACGGTGGCCACCACCACCGCGACGAGCGAGAACGGCAGCTTCGGCAGGTACCGGCCACCGATCAGGATGGCCGCCGCGACAAGCACCGCCACGGCCGTAGGCAGGAGGGACGGCTGGTCGACGAACTGCCGGACGGCGTCGAACGCGCTCTGCCACACCTTCTCCCCCTCGGCGTGGGCGATGCCGAGCGCGGCGGGAACCTGCTGCAGGGCGATGACCACGGCGATCCCGGCGGTGAAGCCCTCGATCACCGGGGCGGGCATGAACCGCACCGCCCGGCCGATGCCGGCGAAGGCGAGGACGACGAGAACGACGCCGGCGACGAGTCCCACCGCGAGGACGCCGGAGGCGCCGTGCTCGTGGAAGATCGGCACCAGGACGACGGTCATCGCGCCGGTCGGGCCCGACACCTGGAAGCGGGAGCCGCCGAACACGGCGGCGACCGCTCCCGCGACGACGGCGGTCGCGAGGCCCGCCGCGGCCCCGAGACCGGAGCTGATACCGAAGCCGAGCGCGAGGGGCAACGCGACGAGGGCGACGACGAGTCCGGCGGTCAGATCGGCGCGGGGCGAGCGCAGGGCCGGTTTCCACTCGACCCAGCGCGGCATCAGCGCGGCGACCGACCGCGCGGCGCGAGCCACGACGGTGCCGGCTCCCGCTGCTTCTTCCTCGGTGCGCCCGGTCACCGCATCATGCTGCTCTGTCGACATCGACATCGTGCCTCCACCACAAACAATAAATAAGCACTTAATAAAGTCTGCAATCAATGCGCGCGAAGCGCCCCGGTGTGCGACCGTCTCAGCGGCGCGCTCGGCCCGCCGGTTCGGCTACGTCCTCTTCGAGCAGTTCCGCCTGTACGGCGACCACCCCCGTGAGGATCGCGCGGGCGACGCCCAGCAGTTCCGCGACCCGCGGCGACGTCAGCGCGTACGTCACCGACAGCCCCTCCCGGCGCGCGGTGACCAGGCCTGCGCGCCGGAGGATCGCCAGTTGCTGGGAGAGATTGGCGGGTTCGATCCCCACCTCGGGCAACATCTCGGAGACGGCATGCTCGCGCTCGCTGAGCAGCTCGAGGACGCGAATGCGCGCCGGATGTCCGAGCGTCTTGAAGAAGTCGGCCTTCATCCGATAGAGGGGTTGACGCGCCTGCGCGACCATCACCGTTCCCGTCGTCCGAGCCACCGCCGGCGGGCGATGCTGTTACTTGCGTAGTTTAGCAATCAAAGAGGTTGGGTGTGCGTGACATGCGACACACCGGACACCGACATCGTCGGCACCCGGGTCGGTTCAGGAACGCGCCGCGCGCCCGAGCCGGGTGAGGCTCGCGGACATCTGCGCGGGCGAGACCCGCGGAAGCCGCACGCGGCGCAGGTACCCGGTCTCGGTCACCGCGGACCAGTCGCAGGTCTGGCTCACCGCAGCGCCCCCGGTCGTCCCGGTGAAGGACCACTCCCACCGGATGCCGAGCGGCGGCGTGTCCGGGTTGGCCGGCAGCCACGCCGGCAGCGGTCGGGTTCGAACGCCACCACGTGGTTGACCACCGGATACGCCGTGCGGCCGGGAAAGTGCACCGGCGCGAAGAAGCGCAGTCCGGCGGCGGTGATCGGGGGCTGCCCCGCGGGCACGTGCACCGTGCCCGATCCGTCGATCTCACTGTGCCGCAGCGGGTCCCGCATCACCCCGAACAGCGCCGCGGCCGACGCCGGTATCGTGGCCTCGACCCGGACCGATGTCGTCGTGCGCACCACGCGCACCCCGGCCCCACCGACATCGCCGACCCCTGTCGCTTCTCCCCCGCCGTTCACGCCGCACATCGTGCCACCTCGGCGCGCATCGTTGCGCGGAGCGCGCGGAGCGTGATCCGGGTCGGACGCGCATATCGCGCCGGGCGGCGGGGTATGCGTGCAAAGGTGGAACCGCCACCGATCACGGGAGGAAGCACATGATTGTCCGCAGAATTGCCCGCCCCATGCTCGCGTCGGTCTTCGTCGCCGGAGGCATCGACGCGCTGAGAGACTCGTCCACCAAGGCGGCGGCAGCGCAGCCGGGACTCGACCGGGCGGTGGGCATGCTGCCCGACACGGTGGCGCAGAAGCTCCCGGACACGGTGAGCGAGAAGCTCACGAACGATCCGGAGACACTCGTGCGGATCAACGCCGCCGTGCAGATCGGGGCGGGTGCGCTGCTCGCGGTCGGGAAGGCACCGCGGCTGGCGGCTCTTGCCCTGGCCACCACGCTCGTGCCCACGACGGTGGCGGGCCACGACTTCTGGAACGTCGAGGATGCGGAGGCCCGGGCCATCCAGCGCACCCAGTTCCTCAAGAACGTCAGCCTGCTCGGCGGGCTGATCATCACCGCGGTGGACACCGAAGGCAAGCCGTCGCTGGGGTGGCGCGGACGGCGGGCCGCACGGCGCGCCCAGGTGGCCGTCGCCGGCGTCCTGCCTCATCAGGACGACGCCGCGGGCGAAGCGGTCACCGAGAGCCTGCACAAGGTGGCCGAGCGGGTCCGGACCCTGTCGGAGGAGGCAGCGGAGGTGGCCGGCACCGCCCGTGAGCGCGGAAGCCACCTGCTGGGCGTGGCCCGCGAACGCGGACCCGAACTCGCCGAGGTCGCCCGCGAACGCGGCACGCACCTGCTCGACGTCGCCCGCGAACGCGGACCCGAACTCGCCGACGTCGCCCGCGAACGCGGCACCGAACTGCTCGACGTCGCCCGCGAACGCGGACCCGAACTCGCCGACGTCGCCCGCGAACGCGGCACCGAACTGCTCGACGTCGCCAAGGAACGCGGACCCGAACTCGCCGAGGTCGCCCGGGAACGGAGTTCGCTGCTGTGGGGCACGGCCCGTGAGCGCGGCCCGGAGCTGGCGAAGGTCGCCCGCGAGCGGGCGCTGACGGCGGAGGAGCGTTCCCTGTTGCTGGCCCAGCAGGCCCGTCACCGCGCCGAGGAGGCCCTCACCCGCGCCCGCCTGCAGTTGCAGCGCTGACAGCACGGTCCCGCACCCGGCGATTCTGCGCGGGTGCGGGACCGCCACTAGACTTCTTGGGCACTTCGTGGCGGCGCACCCGCCGCCCGTCCGACCCCGAGGAGTCCCCTTGCCGGCCGATGGCCTGTCCCACCCCGACCATGAGCGTGAGCAGGCGTACCTGTCGATGCTGTACGGCCACCTCGACTCCATGCGGGCGTACGCCAAGACCCGGCTGAGCCGGGTGCTGCTCGACACCGGCGGCACTCCGCAGGCCCGCAGCGAGCGGGAGTCCTTCACGCAGCTGTACACGGAGGACATCGCGAAATACGACGCCGCCGAGCACGGGCTGTGCTTCGGCCGGATCGACGTGCGCGACGGCGAAGACGGCGACGGGGCCGAGGTGCGGTACATCGGCCGCATCGGCATCCTCGACGAGGCGAACGACTACGAGCCGCTGCTGCTGGACTGGCGGGCGCCGTTGGCGCGGCCGTTCTATCTGGCGACGCCGGCGGCACCGGAGGGCGTGACACGGCGCCGGCACATCCGGTCGCGCAGCCGCGCGATCACCGCACTCAACGACGAGTACCTCGATCTCGACGCGGCCCAGGCGCACGACGCCACCGTTTCGGCGGGGGGTGTCGCCGGCGAGTCGGCGCTGCTGGCCGCGCTGAACGCCGCGCGGACCGGGCAGATGCACGACATCGTCGCGACGATCCAGGCCGAGCAGGACGCGATCATCCGGTCCGAGCACAAGAGCGTGCTCGTCGTCCAGGGCGGCCCGGGCACCGGGAAGACCGCGGTGGCCCTGCACCGGGCGGCGTTCCTGCTGTACACGTACCGTCGGCAGCTCGCGAAGAGCGGTGTGCTCATCGTCGGACCGAACTCGACGTTCCTGGACTACATCGGGCAGGTGCTGCCGTCCCTCGGCGAGACCGGCGTGTTGCTGTCCACGATCGGTGACCTGTATCCCGGGGTGCGCGCGACCGTCGAGGATTCCCTCGAGGCGGGCGCGATCAAGGGCTCGCTCGACATGATCGAGGTGCTGAAGAAGGCGGTGCGGGACCGTCAGGAGATCCCGACGACGCCGATCCCGCTGGTCTTCGACACCTACCGGCTGACCCTCGACCGCAAGACGGTCACGCGGGCGCGGGGCCGGGCCCGGTCGTCGCGCCGGCCGCACAACCTGGCTCGCCCGATCTTCGTCTCCGCGGTGGTGGACGCGCTCGCCGACCAGCTCGCGTCGATCATCGGTGCGAATCTGGTCGACGGCGGAAACCTGTTGAGCCGGGACGATATCGACGACATCCGGGCCGAGATGCGGGCGGACCGCGACATCACGGCGGCGATCGACTCGCTGTGGCCGCAGCTGAGCCCGCAGCAGGTGCTCGCGGAGCTGTTCGCGTCCCGGGAGCGGCTCGCGTCGGCGGCGCCGCAACTCGACGAGGACCAGCGCGCGCTGCTGCAGCGCCCCTCGGCGACGCGGGTGTTCAGCGCCGCGGACGCACCACTGCTCGACGAACTCGCCGAGTTGCTCGGCGTCGACGACGCGGCCGAGCGGGAGCGCGCCGCGCGGCAGTGGCGCAAGCAGATCGCCGACGCGCAGGGCGCCCTGGACATCCTGACGGGGTCGGCCCCACAGGATCTCGAGGACGAGCTGGATCCGGAGATCCTGATGGCGTACGACCTGATCGACGCCGACCAGCTCGCGCAGCGACAGAGCCGCTCGAGCCACGAGACCACGGCCGAACGGGCCGCCGGGGACCGTACCTGGACGTACGGGCACGTGATCGTCGACGAGGCGCAGGAGCTGTCCGAGATGGCCTGGCGGATGCTGATGCGGCGCATCCCGAACCGTTGGATGACCCTGGTCGGCGACACCGCGCAGACCGGGGATCCGGCCGGCAGCTCGTCCTGGCAGCGGATCCTGGAGCCGTACGTGGCCAAGCGGTGGAAGAAGGCCGAGCTGACCGTCAATTACCGCACGCCCGCGGAGATCATGGAGATCGCGCATGCGGTCCTCGCCGAGATCGATCCGCACCAGGTGCCGCCCCGCTCGGTGCGCGAGTCCGGGTTCGCGCCGTGGGTCCGGAACGTCGACGCGGACGGCCTTCTCGAAGCCGTGCACGGCGCCCTCGCGGCCGAGGAGGGACCGGGCCTCACGGCGGTGATCGTGCCGCACGACCTCGCGGCGCGGTGGGCGCATCTCCGGTCGGATTCGGTGCGGGTGTCCACCGTGAAGGACGTCAAGGGACTGGAATTCGATTCGGTGCTGCTGGTGGAGCCGACCGCCATCGTGGCGGAGTCGCCTCGCGGGCTCAACGACCTGTACGTGGCGCTCACCCGCGCCACCCAACGGCTGGGGGTGCTGCACACCGGGGAGCTGCCCGAGGCGCTGGCGGCGCTGGTGGCGCCGGCCCGGCTGTGAGGGGTCACCGATGTGCCGTATCACCGCCTGCGCCGTTCCGCCGGGCGGTATGTTGCGGGCGAACGTGCGACCGGTCGGAGCGGGAGGCGGGGCGGTGAGAGCGGTGTGGGCTCGGGGGCGCTGGGCGCGCATCCTGGCAGGGTTCGGGGTCCTCGCCACCACCGCGGGTTGTACGGGGACCGCGGCCTCGGAGGACTCCGCGGCCGCCATCCCGGTCACGGTCCCGATGGCGGCCGCACCGGTCGAGGCGGAGACGCTGGACGGGCCGGCCCTGCGGTTCAAGCAGGCCCTGGCCGAGGCCGGGCTGGCCGCCGGGGTGCCCGACGAGACGCTCGTGGCACTGGTCCGTGGGACGTGTGCCCAGCTGGCCGCCGGCCTGCCGGAGGAACAGATCCTCGGCTCGGTCCGGTCCGTCGCGGCCTTCGCGGCGTCCGTCTCGCGGGCGGCGTTGCAGGGCGACGACGCCGCCCGGTTCTACGTGGGTGCCGCCCGCGAGACCTACTGCTGATCGACGCGTCAGCGGACGGTGTGCACGATGAGCACGTCCGAGGTCGACTTGCGGGCCAGATCCGAGGGTACGGAGCCGAGCAACCGGCCGGTGAGGGTGTTCAGGCCCCGGTTGCCCACGACGAGCAGGTCCGCCTCCACCTCGTCGACCAGTTCGAGGAGCGAGTCGACGGGAGCCCCGACGACGGCCCGTTCGAGGACGTTCGTGGCGCCGGCTGCGTGGGCCTTCTCCCGGGCGGTGCGCAGGATGTCGTAGGTGGGCGCCGATCCGGTCACCTGGTAGGCGTCCTCACCGAGCACGTCGGCGGCGCGGGCGCTGTCCTTCGGATCCACCGGGTAGTAGGCGCACGCGATGACGAGGCGGGCCTCGGCGTCACCGGCGAGAGCTGCTGCCTTCTCGACGGCGCGGTACGACGACTCGGAACCGTCGGTTCCGACGACTACGGTCCGGTAGGCGCTCATGCATTCCTCCATGAAATTGGTCGGGTTTCGCCGGCGGGCGACCGTCGTTGCGTCCCCCTTCCGACTGCTGCGTCGACAGTAGCGGCCGACCGGACGGGGTTGGCGGCCTTTGGGGTGGATCCCACAGGGCCCGCCGCCGTGCGCTCGACGCCACTGACGACGTTGACGTTACCGTGCGTCACCGTAACGCGGGCCGAACATCTGCGCGGGGAACACGCCGGACTCCACGATGGCGTCCCGCCACGGCAGCGCGAGCTCCGTCAGCCGGTCGGCCTTGTCTTCGCCCAGCGCCGCCCACGGCACCGCCGCGAGGTCGTCGGTCAGGTCCTCGACGAGTTCGCGGACCTCGAAGCCCTCGTCGGTGAGCGCACCGGAGCGGTCGAGCAGTCCGCGTGAGCGCAGCGCCGTCTCCGCGTCGGCCCACTCCTCCTTGCTCCAGCCGCGGCGCGCGCGGGCGAAGTCCTCGCTGAACCCGATACCCGCGGCGGTGTGGCTGACGAGGGCCTCGATCCCGGTCAGGCCGGCGGTCTGCAACGCCGCGACGTGCCCGTCGCCCCGGTACTCGCGCAGCAGGGTCAGCGCGTGCCACAGGATCAGGTGCGGGGCGTCCGGCCACGGCAGGTCGGCGTGCCCCGCGTACAGCGGCCGGCCCTCCGGCCCCGGGACGGCCCGGGCGGCGCTCGCGGCGAGGTCCGCCGCCTCACGCATCTCCGGCGAGTCCAGCACCTCGGGCCCGAGGATTCGGGTCAGCGATTCGTCGATGCCGCGCAGCCGGGCGGCCACGACGGCCTCCGGGGTGGCGAGCCGCCAGGCGTGCGGGATCGCGGACGCGACGAGACGGGGACTGAAGCTGTAGAAGGTGGCGGCCACGACGCCCGCCCCGACCGCGCCGAGCGCAGCGGAACGCGCCGCGAAGTACCGCATCCGGCCGGCCTCGAGGCCGGTGTCGCCGAGCGCGGCGTCGACTTCGGGGGCGAAGTACCCGACGGAGTGGATCAGTTCGAGGGCACGGGCGACGCGGCCGGCAGACTGTGGGTCCATACCGCAGACGCTACGCGAGGCCTGCGGCGTCCATCCCGCGCAGTTCCTTCTTCAGGTCGGCGATCTCGTCGCGCAACCGCCCGGCCAGTTCGAACTGCAGCTCACGGGCCGCGTTCATCATCTGGTCGGTCAGTTCCTGCACGAGGTCCGCGAGTTCGGCGCGGGGCATGGACTTCACGTCGCGACCCTCGTAGACGCCGGCGCTCACGGCGCGACCGGATTCACCCTGGGCGCGGCGGCCGCGGGAGGCGTTGCGGCCCGAGCCCCCGACCTCCACGGTGTCGTCGGCCTCCTCGTAGACCTGGTCGAGGATGTCGGCGATCTTCTTGCGCAGCGGCTGCGGGTCGATGCCGTGCTCGCAGTTGTAGGCGATCTGCTTCTCGCGGCGCCGCTCGGTCTCCTCGATGGCACGCGCCATCGAGTCGGTGATCTTGTCGGCGTACATGTGGACCTCGCCGGAGACGTTGCGGGCGGCCCGGCCGATGGTCTGGATGAGGCTGGTGGTCGAGCGCAGGAACCCCTCCTTGTCGGCGTCGAGGATCGCCACGAGCGAGACCTCGGGTAGGTCGAGGCCCTCGCGGAGGAGGTTGATGCCGACGAGGACGTCGTACTCGCCGAGCCGCAGCTGCCGGAGCAGCTCGACGCGCCGGAGGGTGTCGATGTCCGAATGCAGGTAGCGCACCCGAATGCCGAGCTCGAGCAGGTAGTCGGTGAGATCCTCGGACATCTTCTTGGTGAGGGTGGTGACGAGCACCCGCTCGTCCCGGTCGGCGCGCTCGCGGATCTCGTGTACCAGGTCGTCGATCTGGCCCTTGGTGGGCTTGACGACGACCTTCGGGTCCACCAGTCCGGTCGGCCGGATGACCTGTTCGACGAACTCGCCGCCGGCCTGCCCGAGCTCGTAGGGGCCGGGGGTGGCCGACAGGTACACGGTCTGGCCGATGCGGGCGGCGAACTCCTCCCAGGTCAACGGGCGGTTGTCGACGGCCGAGGGCAGCCGGAACCCGAACTCGACGAGGTTGCGCTTGCGCGACATGTCCCCCTCGTACATGGCGCCGATCTGCGGGACGGTGACGTGGGACTCGTCGATGACCAGCAGGAAGTCCTCCGGGAAGTAGTCGATCAGGGTGGCCGGCGCGGAACCGGCGGGACGGCCGTCGATGTGCCTCGAGTAGTTCTCGATGCCGGAGCAGAACCCGACCTGGCGGATCATCTCGAGATCGTACTGGGTGCGCATGCGCAGACGCTGCGCCTCGAGCAGCTTGCCGCGGTTCTCGAGGTCGGCGAGACGGTCCCCGAGTTCGGCCTCGATGTCGGTCACGGCCCGTTCCATCCGCTCCGGCCCGGCGACGTAGTGGGTGGCGGGGAAGATCCGCAGCGAGTCCACCTTGCGCACCACGTCCCCCGTCAGGGGATGCAGGTAGTAGAGCGCGTCGATCTCGTCGCCGAAGAACTCGATGCGCACGGCAAGTTCCTCGTACGCGGGGATGATGTCGACGGTGTCGCCCTTGACCCGGAACGAGCCGCGCGTGAACGCCATGTCGTTGCGGGTGTACTGCACGTCCACCAGCAGGCGCAGCAGGGCGTCGCGGGGCACCTCCACCCCGACCTCGAGCGCGATGGAGCGGTCCAGGTAGGACTGCGGCGTGCCCAGGCCGTAGATGCACGACACGGACGCGACCACCACGACGTCGCGACGGGAGAGCAGCGCGGAGGTGGCCGAGTGCCGCAGCCGTTCCACGTCGTCGTTGATCGAGGAGTCCTTCTCGATGTAGGTGTCGGTCTGCGCGATGTACGCCTCGGGCTGGTAGTAGTCGTAGTACGACACGAAGTACTCGACGGCGTTGTGCGGCAACATCTCCCGCAGCTCGTTGGCGAGCTGCGCGGCGAGGGTCTTGTTCGGCGCCATCACCAGGGTGGGGCGCTGCACCCGCTCGATCAGCCACGCGGTGGTGGCCGACTTGCCGGTGCCCGTGGCGCCGAGCAGCACCACGTCCTTCTCCCCCGCCCGCAGGCGGCGCTCGAGCTCGTCGATCGCGGCCGGCTGATCCCCGGCCGGCTTGTGGTCGCTGACCACCTCGAACCGGGCCTCGGCCCGTTCGATCTCCCCCACGGGGCGGAACTCGGAGTGGGCGACAACGGGATGCTCGCTTGCGAACGCCATGGGAACCAGGGTAGGCGGCGGCACCGACAATGCCGCTCGGCGGCAGGGACCAGGTGCGTGGCCGCCGGGACACGGGGGCTTCCGCCGGGACACGGGGGCATCCGCCGGGCATGATCGGTCCGACCGGCCCGCCCGTCCACCGCCGGCTCTCGCCGGACCGTCCGCCCGGGAGACCGCGAAATCCAGGGGGAACACGTGAACGCTCGCAACGACCCGAAGCCCGCGGTGGCACCCCCACCGGACTACCGGGTCCACACCCGGCTGGACCTGAAGAACGACCCTAGGGCGGCCACGGCAGTCCGGACCGTCCTCGTCCTCACCGTCGCCGTCCTCCTCGGCGCGGCAGTGGTCCTGGACCTGCCGCTGCGGAGCGGGTGGGGCACGGCGCCCACGGTCGCCGTCACCGTCGTGGCGTGCCTCGGCTACCTGGCGGTGCACGAACTGACCCACGGCCTGGTCTCCCGGATCCTCTCCGGCGTGCGCCCGACGTACGCGGTGCGGTTCCCCTTCCTGACGACGGGCAGCGACGCCTGGCTCACACGGAACGCGGCCGTGGCCGTCACGCTCGCCCCCGTGGTGCTGTGGGGCGCGGTCCTGGTGGCCTTGCTGTTCGCCGTGCCGGTCGACTTCGTCCTCACCGTCTATGTCGTCACGGTGGTGAACTTCGCGGGGTCGGCCGGCGACTACGTCCAGGCCGGCGCGCTGTGGCGGCTGCCCGCCTCCGCGCTCGTGCAGGACAACGGGCACGAGACGACGACGGTGGTGCCGGCCGGGTCGACGGGCCGGTAGGTCCGGCACCGGCGGGTTCGCCGGCCCGGACCGCAGTAACGTTCAGCCCATGTCCGAGGCGAAACTCCACCACGTCAAGGTCGAGACCTTCGATGTGGCCGCGCACACCAACGTCGATCCGAAGGGCATCGTGCGGGAGGTGGAGGTGTACCGGGTCGAGCGGTGGGGCCTGTACATGGCCCGGCCCGCCGACCACCCGCAGTTCGGGTATCTCGAGTCGTGGCTGCTGCCGGACCTCGGCCTGCGTGCGTCGATCTTCCACTTCCGGCCCGGTTTCGAACGCGACCAGGACCGGTACGTCGACGTCGGCGAGTTCTGGTGCGAGGGGGACGTGTGGCACTCGCGCGACCACTACCTCGATCTCGTGGTGCGCACCGGCCGCGACACCGCCGTCGAGGACGTCGACGAACTGCTCGCCGCCACGGCGGCGGGACTGCTGGATCCGGGGACCGCCGAGCGCGCGGTGCAGCGGGCGTTGCGGGCGGTGGACGGCATCGCCACGCACGGCCACGACCTCGATGCCTGGCTGGCCGCGCTGGCCATGCCGGTCAGCTGGCGCTGAGCGGGTCCCGCCTCGGTCCGGGCGTCAGGCCGACCAGCCGGTCTTCTCGGCCCACTCCCAGGCACGCGTGTAGGCGCCGTCGAACCAGGGGGCCTTCTCCCCGGCGTAGACGGCGGCGGCCTCGGCCGGGTCGTGCCGGGCGGCCGCGTCACGGGCCGCGGCCTGCTTGATCTCGGCGAATTCGGCGACGGCCTCGGGGTTCGCGCGCAACCAGTCCCGCAGCAGCAGCGCGAACTGCTGGCCGGGCCAGCCCTGCACCCGCAGGTGCACGTACGCGGGCCGACCGGGGTCGGCACTGCCGTGCAGGCGCGCGCCCCACACGGCCGGATCGGTCTCGCCGCCGGCACCGTACGACGGCCGCGGGTCGTCGTGGTCGACGTGGGCGATGCGGGGGAATCCGGCGCCGGCGAGTGCGTCCTCGAGCGCCTCCGCCGCGGCGAGGTCCGGCACGGTGATCTGGAGGTCGAGCACGTCGACGGCGGCCAGCCCGGGCACGGCGGTCGAGCCGATGTGGTCGATCCGCAGGGCGCCGCCCCCGGCGGCGAGCGCGAGCCGGCCGATCAGCCGCTGCGCCTGCCGGTGCCAGTCCGGCTTCGGATCGACGAGCACCGGCGCCGGCTGCACGGGGGTGCGGCTGCGCAGGTTCGCCTCGAACGGCACGAGCCGCTCGGTCCACAGGGCGCGCACGGCCGCCGCGAGGGCGTCCCGGTCGCCGTTGTTGTCCAGCCAGACGTCTGCGGCTGCGCGGCGCTGTTCGTCGGTGGCCTGGGCGGCGATGCGGGCACGCGCGTCGCCCTCGGGCATCGCACGCAGTTCGACCAGGCGGCGCAGGCGCTCGTCGGCGTCGGTGTGCACCACGGCGACGAGGTGGAACGCGGGCGCCATGCCGCCCTCGACGAGGAGCGGGATGTCCTGGACGACGATGGCGTCGGCGGGTGCGGCGGCGACCAGTTCGGCGGTGCGCGCCCCCACCCGGGGATGGGTGATCGCGTTGAGCACCGCCCGCGCCTCGTCGCTGGCAAAGGCCTTGGCGGCCAACGCCGGTCGGTTCAGGGATCCGTCCGGCAGCAGGATGTCGTCACCGAAGGCCCCGGCGAGTTCGGCCAGGCCCTCGGTGCCCGGCGCGACGACTTCGCGGGCAATGGTGTCCGCGTCGACGAGCACCGCCCCCAGCGCGACGAGTTCGTGGGAGACGGTGGATTTGCCCGCTCCGATGCCTCCGGTCAGTCCGAGTCTCAGCACGCCGAACAGTGTCGCATCACCGATCCGGGTGCCGGAAACCGGCCGGTCGTCACACTGCAGTCACAACGGGGTCACGGACTGGTCGCGACCTGGGATTTCGTCGGCAACACGCCCATCTCACCCGCCTCGCCTGCCCCAGTATCATCGGCGCGTCGGATATCGTCGGACCGAGCGTCCGACCATCGTCATTACCCGCCCCACTCGAAAAGGCACCGCATGCGATCCTCCCCTCAGTTGCCCGGTCGGCATCGCCTCGGCATGGAGAACGGTGTTCACTGCATCCTCATCCCCGAGGTCGCCGCCGCGCTCGCCGAACACCGGCGTAACTGGTTCACCATGCTGCTCAGCAACGCCCGCCACAGCCAGGCGGCGATCCGCAAACGCGCCGCCGAACTGCCGGCCCAGTGGGCCAGCACCCCTGCGGTGAGCTGAGCACCTCCGGCATCCGGTCGGCGCGACGCCGAGGGCCGCGGGCCCGCTCCCCTCGGAGAGGGG
>NZ_JBSNCE010000045.1:0-29310 GCF_053764755.1 Rhodococcus sp. 2H158 | reverse complement strand
ACAACCGGGCGGTGTGGACGATCATCGACAAGGGTGAGATCGGCCAGACGTACCTGATCGGCGCGGACGGCGAGACGAACAACCGCACCGTCGTCGAGACCATCCTGGAGCTGTGCGGCCGGGATCGCGGCGACTTCGACTTCGTCACCGACCGCCCCGGCCACGACCTGCGCTACGCCATCGACGCCACCCGCCTGCGCACCGAACTCGGCTGGACCCCCCGCTACCGGGACTTCCGCGAGGGCCTGGCCGCAACCATCGACTGGTACCGCACCCACGAGCACTGGTGGCGACCGCAGAAGGACGCCACCGAGCAGGCCTACGCCCGCTCCGGGGAACGGACACTCGGCCGATCCGAATGACCCATCGTGCGCCGGGTCGCTTCCAGCGTGGCGGCGATACCGGCCGGGAGGGGCCGATGGCTGCGGCGGTCCAGTTCGGTCCACACGAGCGACCGTAACCGCAGGTCCCGCCCTTGCACCGACGCGAGCGGTGAGGACGCCAGCACGACGTTGGGGCGGCGGCGGAAGACGGTCCGGCACGCGCCGAGGATCGCGCCGATCGTCACCGACCGGCCGGACGCGAAGATCTTGGTGCTCACCCCGCCCGGTTCGGCTTCCGCCCGCGCCAGGGCGTCGGCAACCATCTCTGCCGCGTCGGAGATATACAGGTAGTCCCGCAGGGTGTCCATCGAGACGTAGATCGAGACCGGCGTCCCGGTGAGATAGCCGCGGCACAGGTGGGAGATGAGACCCTGCGGCTTGGCGAGATTCTGCCCCGGGCCGTACAGGTTCGCGAAGCGGCCGATCACCGCGGTCGCGCCCGTCTCCCCAGCGAAGTCGGCGACGACGGCCTCGGCGGCCAGCTTGGCGTGGCCGTAGAGACCGAGCGGGGCTGGGGGGCTGTGCTCGGAGTGGGGTGCGCCCGGCGCGGCCGCGTACACACCGCCTGCCGACGACGCGTGGAACACCGTCCCGTGCTCGGCGCTGCCGCCGGCTGCGTGCGCCAGTCCGTCGAGCACGTCGCGCAGCAGAGCGTTCTCGGCCGCGAATGCTTCCGACGTCGTGCCGTTCACCCCGGCACCGGCGCACCACGCGACCCGCCACGGCCCACCACCGGTGGCGCGGACGAACCGGTCCGCGTCGGCCAGCAGCACGTTGCGGGCCTGCTCCGGTTCCTCCCAGGGCACCACGCTCGTCGCCACCGGGACGCCGCGGCGATGCAGCTCACGGGTCACCCACGAGCCGAGCAGTCCGCCACTTCCGACGACCCACGTCGGCGCCGGCACGGCTACCCGCTCCGGAACGATTCGAGATCGGGATACCGCTGTGTGCGGGCCAGCGGACCGGAGCCGGGATCGCTGACGATCAGGTACGGCGGTTTGCCCATCGCCGTCTTCACCGCCACCCCCACGTACTCTGCGATGACTCCGAGGGAGAACAGGACGGCGCCGAATCCCAGCAGCAGGATGACCGTCGTCGAGGCCCAGCCCTGCACCGGGAAACGGTTGCCGAGGAACAGGTAGGACACCAGCACCCACACCGCCCACAGGATCCCGCCCACGGCCAGGACCACGCCCAGCAGGCTCACCATCCGCAGGCCCTTGGTTCCGCTCGACAGCACCATCCGCCAGAAATGCGACAGCAGAGTGCGCAGCCGGTAGCCGGACGCACGTCCCTGCTCCTCCCGCAGGGCGACCGGGCTCGTGCTCACCTTGCCTGCGATCCACCCCAGCGCGACGTCGAGGTAGACCTCGGAACCCGCGTAGGCGGCGAGGGAACGTCCCACCTCGCCCAGCACCAGACGGAAACTCTGGTAGTCGGGGCTGTCGGGCACGGACAGCACCCGGGCCAGGAACCACTTGGATCCCTTGGAGGCCACGTTGCGCAGCAGGCCGTGCGGTGCCGCGTTCGTCGGTTTCGCGTACACGACGGTCGCGCCCTCGTCGAGCGCGGTGTCGAGCAGGCCGCCGATGGCGGCGGGATCGTGCTGACCGTCCTCGTCGAGGGTGACGATCCACTCGCCGCCACTCGACGCCATGCCCGCGAGCGTCGCCGGATGCTGGCCGAAGTTCCGGCTGAGCCACACCCCGGCGACGAAGGGGTACTTCGCGGCCAGCTCCCGGATGACGCGGGCCGAGTCGTCGGGGCCGTTGTCGTGGACGAGCAGGACCTCCTCGACCACCATGGGACGGCCGCCGGGGGTCAGTGTCACCTCGGTCCACGGAACGATCTGCTCGAGCAGCTCACCCAGAGTGTGTTCGCCCTGATAGACCGGCACGACGACCGACACGCGGTGTGGCGTGCCCACCCCCGGCCGGTCGTCGCTGCTCACAAGTCGGGAGTGTATACGCCGGGTGGGGCTGTTTTCGGGTGCGGGCCGTGCCGATGTACGGTGGCGCCGTCAGTCGGCCCGCCACGAGCGCCGGGCGTGCGTTCGAGGACGGGATGAGCAGCAGTGACGAGGCCGAAACTGTCCGTGGTGATTCCGGCCTACAACAATGCGCCGTTCATCGAGGCGACGGTCGAGTCCGTGCTCGGGCAGGACTTCGAGGATTTCGAGCTGATCATCGCCGATCACAGTTCGACCGACGGCACCGCGGACCTGCTCGGCAAGTACGCCGGCGACCGGCGCGTGACCCTGTTGTCGACTCCGGCGGGCGGTGGTGCGCCCCGGAACTGGCAGCGCGTGACGGCCGAGGCCACGGGCGAGTACGTCAAGCTGGTGTGCGGTGACGACCTGCTGTATCCGGGTGCCCTGTCGGCCCAGGTGGCGGCCCTGGACACGCACCCGTCGGCCGTGGCGGTGGCGTCGCAGCGGGACATTCTCGACGCGCGAGGCGCGAAGATGATCGGCGGACGCGGGCTCCAGGGACTGTCGGGCCTGGTGCCGGGCGGGGAGGCGATCCGGCGCACCGTGCGGCTGGGCACGAATGTGTTCGGTGAGCCGATGTGCGTGACGATGCGCCGCGATGCCCTCGAGCGGGCCGGCGGATGGGACGGTCGTTTCCCCTACCTGATCGACATGGCCTCCTACACGAAGGTGCTGTTCCACGGCGACCTGTATGCCCTGCGGCAGGTCGTCGGCGGTTTCCGGGTCAGCGCCGGTCAGTGGAGCGTGGCCCTCGTCACCGAGCAGGCCCGGCAGGCGAAGGCCTACCACCGGTGGGTGTCCGAACAACTGCCCGGCGGGCTCCGGGCGGCCGACGTGTGGCAGGGGAATCGCCGCGCCGAACTCGCCGCGCTTCAGCGGCGGATCTTCTACACCGTGTTCCGGTCGCGTCTCAGCCCACGGTAGCCGCCGGTACGGGCGCCGCAGCCTCGTCCGGACGTTCCCGTCGCGCCTTCCGCCGGTCTCTCAGGTACAGCAGCTGCATCGCCGCGGCGCCCGCGATGCCGAGGCCCAGGCCGGCGAATCCGGCTCCCTGGCCCGGCGGTGTCCAGCGCACGACGAGCTCTCCGGCGTCGGTGCCGGCGGGGATGTCCACCGCGAGGAACATTCCGTCCACCGAGCGCGGTTCCAGGGGCCGGCCGTCCAGCGTGGCCGAGTAGCCGGGCCAGTTCAGGCGTCCGAAGACGACGCGTCCACCGTCCGCCGAGTTCACGCGGACCCGGCTCGTCGCGTAGTCCTCGGAGACCGTGGTGGCGGTGACCCCCTCCGTGAAGGAGATGCGTCCGTTCCGGCCGCTGATCGGGCCGGTGAGCCGTTCGAGGATCACCGCGTCCACGGCGTCCGCGGACCCGGGCGGCGACTGCACCCACCGCCAGCCGGGCGGCGCCGGCTCCGAGTCGGCGTCCGGGTACTGCCGGCGCTGCAGCACCACCCGATCCACGAGCATCAGGTCCACGTACGTCCGGTCGGTGCTCGATTCGGTGGCGAACACGGCGCCGAACGCGTCGTCGCAGCTCGAGCCGTCGTGACGCATGCACAGGTGGAAGGCGAACTCCTCGAAGCCGATGGGGGTGTAGGCGTTGACGTACGTCTCGTCGAGGGACTTGGCGAAATTGCCGAACACGAGGGAGCGGTAGACGCCCTGCGGATTCGCGGTCCACGGCAGCACCAGTTCGCGGTCGGCGAGCTGCAGTGTGGTGCCCGGCCGGTCCGGGAAGTTCTCCTTCGCGACCGACTGCCGGGCCGGCAGATCCCACGCGAGTGGGTGCGGTGTCGTCGACGCCACCTGGAAGTACACGACGGGCAGCGCCGAGAGCAGCAGGATCGCCGCGACCGCCCGCTCACCGGCGCGGAGTGCGACCCACAGGACGACGGCCCCGACGAGGAGGACGGCGCCCGCCCACAGCAGGTGACGGTTCATGAACTCGGGGGACGAGGACCCGGAGCGCAGCGTCATCAGCAGCACGAGCGTGGCCGCCGCGCCCGCCCGGACCCGCATCCTGCGGAGCGTGCCGTGGCGGCTGATCAGCACGCACACCACCACGAGTGTCGCGAGCGCGAACATCGGCAGCAGCCGCGCCGGCCAGCGCAACGGCCCCATCACGCTGGGGCCGGCCGTCGCCATGAGCATGGCGACGAGGAAGATCAGCGCGCCGGCGAGGCTGCGCACGGACCGGTGCACGGTCTTCCAGTCCACGAAGGCGAGCGCCGGGACGGCGAACCAGGCGATGTAGGTGACGGGGAACGGCTGCACCTCTCCGAACCAGGCTTCGATGCCGGGCAGCGCGGAGGGGATGCCGGAGTTGAGAGTGTCCGACCAGGGTGCCGTGAGGAAGTTGTCGTTCTGGAAGCCCTGGTCGGAGCGCCAGGTGACGGAGCTGGACAGCGCCCCGGGCAGGTAGGTGATCAACCCGCCCGCGGCGGCGCAGCTCGCTACCACCGCCAGCCGCAGCGAGGGCCGCCACGAGTGCCGATGGATCCGTTCGCCGATCATGAGGCAGCCCGTGAGGATCCCGGCGACGAGCGCGGGAAAGACGTAGCCGACGCTGACGGCGAGGTACAGGAACACGAACGCCGGCAGGGGACCGGAGCGTCCGCGCAGGTAGCGGAGCGAACTGGCCCATGCCTGGGCCACCCACGCCGAGCCGGTGAGGGCCGTGACCCAGGTCGCCTGGTCGTAGAAGAGCGCGAACCCGGTGAACGGGACGGCGGCGCCGGCCACCGCCGCCCACGTCGCGCGAGCGCCGTACTCCAGGCAGATCCGGTACACGCCCAGCGCCAGGACGACGGAGAACGCCCACTTCACGCCCGTCGAGAGCAGGACCATGTTGTCGACGGACGGCGCGATCAGGTTGACGAGCAGCTGCGGCGGATTCCAGAGGCCGCCCTGCCCCTCGACCGGGTAGTTCCCGGCCATCCACTGTTCCGGCACGAGGCTCGGCAGCTGTCCGGTCCGCAGGATCCGGCCGAGGAAGATCCAGTTCGGTACCGCCCCCGATTCCGTGTCGTCGGTGTAGAACCACCGATCGTCGGCCGCCAGGATCACCAGGTAGGTGACCGTCACCATCGCTGCCACTGCGGCACCCCACGTCCGGCGCTGCCGCCGCGTCGTCACCGCGGGCACGACGGCGGAGGTCACATGTGCTCCAGAGGTCGGGGACGGGGCTGGCCGGAGGCCAGGACGAGGCCGGCCAGAGGCCAAGGATAACGGGGGTGGGCCGGGCGACGACCGGCCGGGCGCGGGGGTGGAGCCGCGGGCACGTCGGCCGGTCCCCGGTCCGTTGGTAGCCTGGGACGAGTTGTGTCCTGGGGGGCAGCAAGGTTCCGAAAGGTGTTTCGACGGATGGACAAGGCCGAATTCGCTGCGATCGAACCGACGGGAGGGGTCGGCACCGCGGCTGACGGTTCGTCCGTCACGGGGCGGCCCGCGACCCGTCCGACCGCTCAGCGAGCGCTGTTCGCGGGGCCGTCTCCGCTGGTCAGCGACGACATGTACGTCACCGTCAAGGGGACCGTCGACCGTGAGCGGACCCGGGTGCGCCTCGGCCGCCGGAGCCGTGTCGAAACGGACACCTACTTCGGCAGATTCCCCGCCAGCTACTGGCAGCGCTGGACCGCCGTCACCGAGGTCGAGTTCGTCGCCGAGGTCGACGGGGACGGCCGCATCGAACTGGTCGCCACCGACGCCCGGGGCCGGCGACGGATCGTCGCCACGACCGCCGTGTCGTCGAACGGTGCGCCCGCGACGGTGACGGTGTCCACCCCGATCGACCGGTTCGTCGACGGTGGTGCCCTGTTCGCGCGGATCTCCACCGGCTCCGGCGAACTGACCGTCGAGAACGCCCGGTGGACGGTGCCGGCACCGAAGTCCCTGCGGCCGGCCGCTGTCGTCATCTGCACCTTCAACCGCGCCGACGACTGCGCGGCGACGCTGGCCGCCATGGCGGACGACCCGATCGCGCTGGCCGACGTGCAGTCGGTGTACGTGATCGATCAGGGCAACGACCGGGTGGAGACCCGGCAGGAGTTTCAGCGCGTCGCCTCCGAACTCGGCGACAAGCTCGTCTACATCACGCAGCCCAACCTGGGCGGCGCCGGCGGATTCACCCGCGGCCTGTACGAGGTCGCCGGGTCCGCGCGGAACCCCGGAGCCAACATCGTGTTCATGGACGACGACGTCCTGTGCGAACCGGAGGCGGTGGTCCGGCTCAACATGTTCGCGAACTGCACCGTCGAGCCCGCGATCGTCGGCGCGCAGATGCTGTACCTGCTGCATCCCGACCGGGTCCACGTCGGGGCCGAGGTCGCAGACCTGCAGCGGCTCCAGGCCGGGCTGGAGGTGAAGAACGCGCTCGCGGACAAGAGCACGCTGAAGAAGCAGCAGGACATCCGGGTCGACGCCGGCTACAACGGGTGGTGGTCGTGCCTGATCCCGTCGGAGGTCGTGGAGAAGGTCGGCTACCCGCTGCCCCTGTTCTTCCAGTGGGACGACATCGAGTACGGCTACCGCTCACGGGCGAACGGCGTCGCGACCGTCACGCTGCCCGGTGCCGCGGTGTGGCACGCGGATTTCGCGTGGAAGGACTGGGACGAGTGGCACCGCTACTTCAACCTCCGCAACGCCATGATCACCGGGGCCCTGCACACCGAACTCGACGGCAAGGCACTCGCCAAGCAGTTGCGGACCGACCTGTTCCGGTATCTCGTCTCGATGCAGTACGGGATGGCCTTCACCCTGATCAAGGCCGTCGAGGACTTCCTGCGGGGGCCCGAGTTCCTGCACGACGGCGGCATGGAGGCCGCGGGCGCCATCCGGCGCGAGCGCGCGGAATACGGTGAGACCATCCGCCACAACGCGAACAACGTGCCGGGCCTGCGTCCGGCCGATATGTTCATCACCCCGGCCGGCCCGCACCCGCGCAAGAGCCTCGAGTGGGCGGTGCTCGCCAAGCGCACCCTCAACCAGTGGCGCGGTCGCCTCCCGGCCCATCCGGTCGCCATCCCGTCGTCGGACGCGCACTGGTGGCACGTCTCGCTGTTCTCGCACGCCGTGGTCACCGACGCGTCCCAGGAAGGGGTCCGCGTGCGCAAGCGGGACAAGGAGCGCGCCGTCGCGCTGCTCCGGCGCGGTGTGCGCGCGCTGCAGGCCTTGAAGAAGGAGACCCCCGCGGTGTCCCTGCGGTACCGCGAGGCCATGCCGCAGCTGACCAGCCGGGAGAACTGGGCCCGCCTGTACGGGAAGTAGCCGATGGCCGATCGGACCACGGCGTGCGCGCGGGATGCTGTCCTCATCGCACTGCTGGGTTCGATCGTCGCAGCGTTGGGCACCGGGCGGCCCTCCTTCTGGTACGACGAGCTGGCCACCCTCTCGGTGGCGCAGCGCTCCCGCGTCGACCTGGACCGGGTGCTCGGCAACGTCGACATCGTCCACGGCCTCTACTACGTGGCGATGCGGTACTGGTTCGCCGTCTTCGGGGCTTCGGAATTCTCGGCGCGGCTGCCGAGCGTCCTGGCCGTGGGCGCCGCGGCCGGGGGTGTGGTCGTGCTGGGCTGGAAACTCGCCGACCGGCGGCTGGGCGTGCTCGCGGGTGTGGTCTTCCTGCTGCTGCCGCGCGTGACGTGGGCTGCGGTCGAGGCCCGCAGCTATGCCCCGTCCGCGGCCGCCGCCGTATGGCTGACCGTGCTGCTGCTCGTGGCGTGCGAGTCGGGCCGGGTCCGATGGTGGCTGGCGTACGCCGCTGTGCTCGCACTGTCGGTGGTGCTGTTCCTGTACACGGTCGCGTTGATACCGGCCCACCTGATCACCGTGGCGTTGCGGGGCGACCTGCGGCGCCGCGGACTCGTGTGGCTGGGGGCGGTCGTGGCGGGGTCGGCGGCGGCGAGCCCGCTCGTGCTGGAGGCGTTCGCCCAGGCGGGGCAGACCACGTGGATTCCGCCGCTCGACCGGAATCTGCCGCGGATCGTGTGGGAGTACCAGTGGTTCGTGGGCGCCCCCTGGTTCGCGGCGGCATTCACGGTCCTGGTCGTCGTGGGGCTCGTCGCGTCTGTGCGGCGACGCATGCGGGCGCAGCGGCACGGTGTTCTCGCGGTGGCCGTTCCGTGGATCGTCGTGCCGATGGCGATGCTCGTGGCGTACTCGCTCGTCGCGTCCCCGGTCTACCTGGACCGGTATCTGACGTTCACGACACCGGCGGTGGCCCTCATCGGTGCCGCCGCCGTCGCGGCCGTGGCCGTGCGGCCGTGGGCGACGGTCGGTGTCACCGGTGCGCTGGTGCTGCTGACCGTGCCGTCGTTCGTCGCGCAGCGCTCCCCGTGGTCCGACCCCAGCGGCATGGACTTCAGCACGGTCAACCGCGACGTCGCCGGCCGGCTGGCGCCGGGCGACTGTGTGCTGTTCGGCGGCGCCGCATGGAACCCGGCGTCGCAGCGGCTGGTGCAGACCGCGCGCCCGGACACGTTCGCGGGGACCCGCGACCTGGGGCTCGGACGGACCGCGGCCGCCGAGGGCTGGCTGTGGGACGAGAATCTCCCGTTCCAGGCTGTCGCGGGACAGTTGCCCACGTGCGAGGTGGTGTGGTTCTTCGCGGACGCCGAGCGGACGACCGAGCAGCGGGTCTACCACACGTCGAATCAGTGGTGGACGCTCCCACCGCACCGGTTCGAGTCGACCCCGGAGTACGCCGGGCTCGTGCACGCCGGTTTCCGGATCGACGAGCGCCGGCAGTTCAACGTCAGCCAGGTGATCCGTTTCGTGCGGTGACGGTTCACCGCAGTTGCACGACGACCTGTTCGTTGTCGGCCGTGTAGGCGAGGTACTCGAACGCCGTACCGGTGCGCGCGACGAACTCGGTCCACGCCCGGTACTCGTGCCGCTGCCAGCCGGGATAGTTGAAGAACTCGTCGAACACCAGCACGGTGCCGGGCACCAGGCGGTCCTCGAGCAGGTCGAGCACCGTCGTCGTGGACGAGTAGAGGTCGGCGTCGAGGTGGACGAACGCGACGTCGCCGGGATGTGCGGCGAGGAAGCGGGGAAGTGTATCGGCGAACAGACCGGGCACCAGCTCGGCGCCGGGCACGTCGGGCGGGGCGTCCTGCGCGAACTCCCCGGCGGGGAACCCGCTGCGCCACGCCTCCGGCAGTCCGGTGAAGACGTCGAACCCGAACACCGGGTGGTCCGCGCCCAACGCGTCGGCGACGATCCGCAACGTGGTGCCCGACGCGACCCCGAACTCGAGTGCCAGGCCGGGCCGGGACACGCGGGCCAGCGCGAACCGCAAAGTCTCGTCGGGCGTGTCGAGGACGGTGGCGGTGGGGATGTTCGCGACCGCGAACGCCGCGGCGGTGTCGGTCGCGGCGCGGTCCATCGCATAGCGCAGGTCGCGGCGCTGCCGGTGCTCGAGATCGGCGACGCGTTCCCGGAGCAGGCCCACCTCCGAACGGGTCTGTGCGAGCTCGGCCAGTACCTGCCGCAGCTCCGCGGTGGTCGCGGTCAGCTCGGCGAGAATCCGGTCGTGGTGGTTCTCCTGCAGCTCGCGGGTGCGTCGCGCCGAGAGGTCGACGACCTCGGCGACGGCACGCTGCAGCTTGCCCCGGGTCGTCGCCCGCCAACGCCCCAGCATCGCGCCCTCCCGTGCCCGTCGAGACCTAGCCCCGAACCTAGACAGTGGGCCGATAGGGCGCAATCGCTCGCGGGCCGCAAGAGCGGTGGATGCCGCGGCTCCACCGATCACAAGGATTGCAGTGGTACTCACATCCCCGAGAGTCCTCCATGGTTACGCAGTACCGAATCCCGACGCCGGGCAGTCCGAGAGCCGAGGCGAACGCGACAAGCCCGAGAAAACACTCAATCGTGTCACGGGCGAGCCTTTTCGTGCGGTGCTATTCGCTCCTCTCGGGTGCCGCCGGCGCGCGTGGGCCCGGCGGCGAGATCCGCGTGTCGAACCGTGTGCTCGCCAGCCGGCGTTCGGCGAGGCTCACGAGGTCGAGCACCTCTCTGGCGAGGTAGCCCGTGGTACCGCGTTCCACACTCTTGCGGCTCAGGATTCCGGCGTCGGCCAATTCCTCGAGGGCTGCTCGCGCCGAGGGGAACGAACTGCCCAGGGCTCGCTGCGCTGTTCGTGCTGTCAGTACCGGGATCTCGGGGAGTCGCTCCAGGATTCGGGACGTCGCTGAGCCCACGCGGGGTTCGCCGCGCAACCCCGCGCTCGTGCGGAACTCCGACAGGCGACGGGTCCACTCGGTTTCCAGGTCTGCAACGTCCGCCGCCAGTCGACCGGCTTGCTCGGTCGCCGTCTCGGCCGCTTCGACGAAGAGTTCGAGCCACGCCGCCACGCCCTCGACCGAGGCGGCATTGTCGGGCGCGCCGAGATATCGGTACGCGGTCAACCCCGCAACGTAGCGATCGCTGAGCGTGGAGAGGACGAGACTGATCGGGAGCACGGCCTCGGTCGACAGCCCTCGACGGGCGAGCACGGTGTGGATCAGGGCACGCCCGACCCTTCCGTTGCCGTCGGTGAACGGGTGGATCGTCTCGAACTGGGCGTGGATGATGCCGGCCTGGACGAGCGGGCCGTGCAGCGATCCGTTGAGATAGGTCACCAGATCGGTCAGCAGCGGCTCCACCAGATCGGGAGGTGGCGGCACGAAGTCGGCATCGAGGGGATGCCAGTTGGACCCGCCGATCCAGTTCTGCACCCGTCGCGTCCCGTGGTGCCGCTCGTCCGGTAGCAGCGCCGCGTGCAGTGCCTCGACGTCCTCGACGGTCACTTGCTCCGCCTCGACCAGGTCGCCGGAGGCGCGACGAAGAACGGTGATGTTGTTGGCGACGAGCCGTGCCTGTTCGCTGAATCCGCGGATGTCCTCGCTCAGTGCCAACTCTGCCAGCGCAACCTGCTGCGGCGACGGGGCGATGCCCTCGATCATCGAACTGGCGATCGCCTCGGAGCGCAGCAGCAGCCGCGACAGTCCTGCGAGTCCGTGTGCTCCGGGACCGGTGCCGAGCCGTCGAATACCCCGCTCGGCCGACGCCGCGCGGGCAGCCAAGCCCGTGGGCAATATCAGGGGTCGGCTCGAGACGAGGTCCGGGACGTACGTGGCGTACCGGCCGCCTCGCCGGTCGCGCGCGACCGGACCCGACGTGAGGTCGGCCTCCCAGTAGTGCGTCGTCGTCTCGGCCATGACGCCACTATCCCTGAACGCACCCAACATCCGTCAAGACTTAGGGGTGCAACCTTTAACGGATGCTTCCTGGAGTAAAGGCTATTGCTCCGTCTGCCGGGTGGGCACAGCCAGCGCCGAATGTCACATTGCGTCGGTTCCATCGACGCAATGTGACATTCGGCCCGATAGTCGGTCCCTCACACAGGCCGCTCGAACCGTTCCTGCCGGCCCAGCCTGCGCAGCCGCACCCACTCGCGCAGGCCCTTCGGGTCCCGGCGGCTGACGAGGAAGTACCAGCCGAACCGCACCCATTCCTGTGGCAGCAACCGGCGCAGGCCGGGCTGTGAGAGCAGGTAGCCGCGGTTGCGGTAGGTGAAGAACCGCTTCGTGTCGTTGTCCGGGTACTGGGTGTGCATCCGGCCGCCGAGGATCGGCTTGAACTCGTCGGCGCCGTTGGGGTGCAGATAGGCGGTCCGCAGGCAGGTGCCGAACGGCAGGCCCGAGCGGACCAGGCGACGGTGCACCTCCACCTCGTCGCCGCGCACGAACAGCCGCAGGTCCGGCACGCCCACCGCGTCGATCGCGGCGGCGGTGAACAGGGCGCCGTTGAACAGCGACGCGATGCCCGGCAACAGATCGTCGCTCTCGACGTCGCCGAGTTCGCTGCGGTGACGACGCCACGCCACGCCCCGGCGCAACGGGAACGCGAGACGGTCGGGGTCGTCGATGTCGCACACCACCGGCGACACCTCCGCCAGGCCGTGCCGCTGCGCGCACTCGAGCAATGTCGCGAGGACATCGGGGCCCTCCGGGCGGCCGTCGTCGTCGGCGAGCCACACCCGGTCCGCACCGAGCGACAGCGCGTACAGCATGCCCAGGGCGAAGCCGCCGGCGCCGCCGAGGTTGTGCTTGGACCCGAGGTAGCTGGTGGGCAGGGGGCACGATTCGACGAGGTCGCGCACGGCCTCCTCGTCGGCGTTGTCGACGACCACCAGGTGGTCGAGCGGCCGGGTCTGGGCGCTCAGGACCTTCAGTGACTGTGCCAGCTGCTCGCGCCGCCGGTGGGTGACCACCACCCCGACGATGCGCTCGCTCACGCCGAGCGCTCCTGCGGCAGTCCCTGCTCGCGTTCCAGTTCGGCGATGACGTGATGCACATGGTCGGCCGCGTCGTCGCCCTCGTAGGCGCGCACGATCTCCTCGATGCCGCCCTCCATGCGGATCTGCCCGTGGTCGATCCACAGCGCGCGCTCGCACAGTTGCGCGAGGAACTCGTTGGAGTGGCTGGCGAAGACGAGGATGCCGGAGCGTTCCACGAGCTTCTGCAGGCGCACCCGCGCCTTCTTCATGAAGTCGGCGTCGACCGCGCCGATGCCCTCGTCGAGCAGCAGGATCTCGGGGTCGATACTGGTGACCACGCCCATCGCGACGCGGACCCGCATACCGGTCGAATACGTGCGCAGCGGCATGTTCAGGTACTCGCCGAGCTCGGTGAACTCGGCGATCTCGTCCATCTTCGCGAGCATCTGCTTGCGGGTCTGACCGAGGAACAGCCCGCGGATGATGATGTTCTCGTAGCCGGAGATCTCCGGGTCCATGCCCACGCCGAGGTCGAACACCGGCGCGACGCGGCCCCGGATCCGGGCGCTGCCGCCTGTGGGCTCGTAGATCCCCGCCAGCAGCCGCAGCAGCGTGGACTTGCCGGCGCCGTTGTGGCCGACGAGGCCGATGCGGTCGCCTTCCTTCAGCGACAGGGTGATGTCGCGCAGCGCCTCCACCACCACCACGTCGGAGTTGTTGCGGCCGATCGAACCGCCGGCCTTGCCGAGGAACGCCTTCTTCAGCGACCGGGTCTTCGCGTCGAAGATCGGGAAGTCGACGCACGCGCCGCGCGTCTCGATGCTCACATGTTCGGTCATGATGACGGCCCCTTAGACCCAGTAGGGCACGCGGGCCCGGTACTTACGCAGCGCCAGCAGCGCCAGTCCCCAGCCGGCCACGGTGATCGCCAGCACGATGTACCAGTGGTAGGCCTGCTGGTCCTGGCCGATCATCGGCGCCCGGATGATGTCGAGGTAGTGGAACAGCGGGTTGATCTCGGCCAGCTTGACGCGCTGGGCGGCCTGCCCGCCCTGCGCCTCGAGGCTCTGCGTCGTCCACATGATCGGGGTGAGCACGAACAGCAGCAGTGTGAGGCTGGACAGGATCGGGGCGATGTCGCGGTAGCGGGTGGCGAAGATGCCGAACAGGATCGCCACCCAGACGGCGTTGAGCACGATCAGGCCCAGCGCCGGGATCGCTGCGAGGGACGTCCAGGTCAGGTCTCGCCACACCCCGAAGGCGAAGATCATGATCACGTAGATCACGAGGTTGTGGGCGAAGAACAGCAACTGCCGCCACACGAGCCGGTAGATGTGCACGCTCAGCGCCGACGGCAACTGCTTGATCAGGCCCTCGTTGGCGATGAACACCTCCGAGCCCTCCAGGATGGAGGCGCTGATCATGTTCCAGACGATCAGTCCGACCGTCACGTACGGCAGGAACTCGTCGAGCGGAATGTCCAGCAGCGCGGCGTACAGGATGCCGATGGCGGTGGCCTGGACACCGGTGGCGATGGTGATCCAGAACGGACCGATCACCGAGCGCCGGTAGCGCTGCTTGATGTCCTGCCAGGCCAGGCTGAGCCACAGCTCGCGCTGGGCGAAGCCGTCGCGCAGATCCTTCAGGCCGCGCCGGAAGGTCTGCGAATCCGACACCACCGGAGAGTTCGCGGCGGTGGGCTCGGGATCGAGGGCAGAAGCTGACACGAGGTCCGAGCCTACCGGGGATCGTGGTCGGGCCGTCGCTACAGGTACTGACCGGTACCCGGGGCACCCGGTCCCGGGCCGTGCCGCTCGTCGGGGCGCGGTCCGCCCCCCAGCATGCCCGGCGGCAGCGCGCCCTGACGCATCTGCTCGAGCTGCGCCCGCGCCGCCATCTGCTGCGCGAACAGTGCCGTCTGGATGCCGTGGAACAGGCCCTCGAGCCAACCGACGAGCTGAGCGTGCGCGATCCGCAGCTCCGCGTCGGACGGCACCTCGTCCTGACCGAAGGGCAACGCGAGCCGTTGGAGTTCCTCGCGCAGTTCCGGGGCGAGTCCCTCGCCGAGCTCCTGGATGGAGGACTGGTGGATCTCGCGCAGACGGGCACGGCTCGCATCGTCGAGCGGCGCGGCGCGGACCTCCTCGAGCAGCTGCTTGATCATGGTGCCGATCCGCATGACCTTCGCCGGCTGCTCGACCATGTCGGCGAGCGACTCGGCGTCGTCCGGCTTCTCCTGGGGCTCGGCGGCGGACTCCCGCGGATCACCGGAGGCGGTACCGTCGCGCTGGACCGCGACGGGATTGCCGTCGGGTCCGATCACGAGGACGTGCTCATTCTCCGAATGCGTCATGGTTCCATCTTGTCCTCTCGCCGGTGCCGTTGCCGAGTCAGGTTCCCGATACGGGAGGTTTCACCCGACATTGCGCTCCGTACGTGCACCTTCGGAGGGCGTACGGGACCGACGTGGACGACACACGATTGACACCGGGATTTAGAGTGTCACGCATGGCTTACGACGTTGCCCGGATCCGGGGGTTGATTCCCTCGCTCGGCGACGGTTGGATCCATCTCGACCCACAGGCCGGAATGCAGATTCCCGACGCGGTCTCCCGCGCGGTGTCGACGGCATTCCGCAACGCCGCGGCGTCCCCGACGGGCCGGCACACCTCCAACCGTCGGAGCGCGTCGCTGCTGCAGGCGGCGCGCGTCGCCGTCGCCGATCTCGTCGGCGGTGACCCGGCGGGTGTGGTGCTCGGACCGGATCGGGCGGTCCTGCTGGCCTGGCTCGCGGAGTCGCTCAGTTCCCGGCTCGGGCTCGGCACCGGGCTCGTGCTGTCCCGGCTGGACGACGAGGCCAACGTGGCGCCGTGGCTGCGCGTCGCGAGCCGCTACGGCGCCCAGGTCCGGTGGGCCGAGGTCGAGATCGAGACGTGCGAGCTGCCGAGCTGGCAGTTCGAGGAACTGATCACCCCCACCACCCGGCTCGTCGCGCTGACCGCCGCGTCGTCGCTCGTGGGTTCCGCGCCGGACGTGCGCGTCGCCGCCGACCGGGTCCACGAGGTCGGCGGGCTCATGGTGGTCGACGCGGCCGGGGCCGCGCCCTACGCGCACGTCGACATCCACGAACTCGGCGCCGACGTGCTCGCGGTCAACGCGTCCGCGTGGGGGGGACCGCAGGTCGGCGCCCTGGTGTTCCGCGACCCGGCGCAACTCGACCGGATCCCGGCGGTTTCCCTGGATCCGCACGCACGCGGCCCCGAGCGGCTCGAAGTCGGCGGCCATCAGTTCGCGATGCTCGCCGGGCTCGTCACGTCCGTCGACTTCCTCGCGGCCCTCGACGACGAGGCGACCGGCACGCGCCGCGAGCGTCTCGAAACGTCGATCAGTTCGCTGCAGGGCTACCAGGACCAGCTGTTCGAGCGGCTGATGCGCCTGCTCGACAACCTGCCCGACGTGATGGTGATCGGCCGTGCATCGAGCCGCGTGCCGACGCTGAGCTTCACCGTCGCGGGGGTGCCCGCCGAGAAGGTCGTCGCGCATCTCGCCGACCGTCGCATCGCTACCGTCGCGGTCAGCCGCGGCACGAGCCGCCTGCTCGACTCGCTCGGCGTCAGCGACGAGGGTGGCGCGGTCACCATCGGCCTTGCCCCGTACACCACCCGCTACGAGCTCGACCAGCTGGTGCGCGAGCTGCGCAACCTCACCGCCTCCTGACCGGGCCGACCGGCCTAGTGCCGATCGATGCGCAGCACGACCTTGCCGACGGTGTCGGGGGAATCCAGCATCTCGTGGGCCCGCGCGGCCTCGGTGATCGGCACCTCTGCGTGTACGACGGGCCGGACCTGGGCCTCGGCGATCATCGGCCACACGTGCTCGCGAACCTGCGCGACGATCGTGCTCTTGCCGGAACGGCCGGTCTCCGGCCGTCCGCGCAGGCCCGTGGCGAGGACGTGCCCGCGCTTGGCGAGCAGCTTGCCGAGGTTGAGCTCGCCCTTCGCGCCGCCCTGCATGCCGATCACCACGAGCCGGCCGTCGGGGGAGAGCACGTCGACGTTGCGGGACAGGTAGGCCGCGCCCATGTTGTCGAGCACCACGTCGGCGCCGCCGAACCGGCCTCGGACCTCGGCGACGAAGTCCTGCGAGCGGTAGTCGATCGCGAGGTCGGCGCCGAGTTCACGGCAGTAGTCGAGCTTGCCGGCCGATGCGGTCACCGCGACCTTCGCGCCCAGCGCCTTGCCGACCTGGATGGCGTGGGTGCCGATGCCGCCACCACCGCCGTGCACGAGCAGCACCTCACCGCGGCGCAGGCCCGCCGCCATCACCACGTTCGACCACACGGTGCACGCCACCTCGGGCAGCGACGCCGCCACCGCGAGATCCACGCCCTCCGGCACGGGCAGGACCTGTCCGGCGGGGACGACGACCTGCTCGGCGTAGCCGCCGCCGGTCAGCAGCGCGCACACCCGGTCGCCGATCGACCAGCCGCTCACGCCCTCACCGAGTTCGGCGATCACCCCCGAGCATTCGAGACCCAGGATGTCGCTCGACCCGGGCGGCGGCGGGTACAGGCCGCGGCGCTGCAGCAGATCGGCACGGTTGACGGCCGTCGCGGCCACGTCGATCAGTACCTGTCCGGGACCGGGGGTGGGGTCGGGCTGTTCGGCCCACTGCATGACCCCGGGGCCGCCGGGTTCGGTGATCGTGATTGCGCGCATGGGTTCGACGCTATCGCGACACGCCGACGCAGGGGCGACACGCAGCGAACTGACCGGCGAGTAACACAGGTGGCGGCCTGCCTCTACACTGCCCGCGTGACAGCCGAACTGCATGCCGACCGCCCCGATCCACGCTGGCTCGACACGGACGAGCAGCGGGCGTGGCGGGCCTACATCGACGGCAATCACCGGCTCATGGATCGACTCAATCGCGACCTGCAGGAGGCGCACGGCCTGTCCCTGGCCGAATACCGGATCCTGGTGCTGCTCTCCGAGGCCCCCGACGGGGCGCTGCGCATGAGCGACCTCGCCGACGGGGTGCTGTCGTCCCGCAGTCGGCTCACCCACCAGATCCGCCGCATGGAGGCCGCGTCGATGGTGGTGCGCAGTTCCTGCCTCGAGGACGGCCGCGGCGTCCTCGCCACCCTCACCGACGAGGGCCGCCGCCGGCTCACTGAGGCCGCGCCCACGCACGTCGCCGGTGTGCGCCGCAACCTCGTCGACCTGCTCACCCGGACGCAGATCCGGACCCTCTCCGAGATCTTCACCATGGTGGAAGCGGCCGTCGACGACAGGTGTGGTTAGGATTTGCCACGGAAGCGTGGCAGAGCGGCCGAATGCACTCGCCTTGAAAGCGAGCGTCGTGAGAGCGACCGGGGGTTCAAATCCCTCCGCTTCCGCCGGAAGGAGAGCCCGTCACCTGCGGCGTGGGTGCAGGTGACGGGCTTCGTCGTCGGACGTGAGCAGGTGGCACCGGAGCACGCGGATCCCACGGCGAGTGTCGCTCCAGGAACGTGTTCTCGCCTCCTACACTGACGGAATGGCCGGCACAGCAGCTCGGGCGGCGGCAGCGCTCGCGGTGGGCCTGCTGACCGCCTGCGCTGCGCCGCACCCGGCAGCGGAACCGGAGCGGACGGCGGTCGACGTGGCCACCGACGGCTACGTCTACGGCTACGCGCCCGTGACGCTCGCGCGGACCCGGGCGAACATGCTCTGCCTGCTGCCGGTGAACCGGCTCCACCACCAGTCCGCGACGGCCGATCCCACCTCGCGCGTCGTCGTCGCCCCCAACGTCGACACGCTGTATTCGATTGCATGGCTGGATCTTCGGGGCGGACCGGTGCTGCTCACCCACCCGGAGGCGGGGGATCGGTACTTCGATTTCCAATTTCTCGACATCTATACCGACGTCTTCGCCAACGTCGGCACCCGGGCGACGGGATCGGCCGCCGGCGCCCACGTCGTCGTCCCACCGGGATGGGACGGTCCGCTGCCGGCGGGCGCGGCCGTGATCGAGTCACCCACGTGGGACGCCTGGATGATCGGCCGGACTCTCGTCGAGGCGGAGGCCGACCTCGAGGCCGCCCGGGCCGTGCAGCGGCAGTACTCGCTCACCGTGCTGACCGCCCCCGTCCCCGATGCGCCGCCACCGCTGCCGCCGACCGCGTGCGGCAGCAACCCCGACCCGCAGGCGCTCGCGGCGTCGGGGCCGCAGCTCTTCGACGAGCTGTCGGCGATCCTGGCCGCGAACCCACCACCGCCCGCCGACGGGCCGTTGCTCGACGAACTCGCCGGCCTCGGGGTCCGGCCCGGCGCCCGGCCGAGTGCCGGACCGGCGGACACCGTCGCCGCACTCGCCACCGGGGTGATCCGCGGCGAGCGACGCATCCGGGACCTCGTCGACTCGGGCGAGCAGTCCGGTGAGGTGTGGCGCTCGCTGGCGACCGCGGGCCGGTACGGCACCGACTACCTGCAGCGCGCGGTGGTCGCGACGATCGGGCTCGGCGCGAACGTGCCGGAGGAGTCGACGTACCACGTGGCCCGCACCGCGGCGGACGGATCGGCGCTGCGGGGCGAGACCGGTTACCTCCTGCGCTTCCCGCCCGAGGGGCTGCCGCCGGTCGACGACCGCGGCTTCTGGTCCGTCACCGTATACGGCCCCGACATGTTCCTCGTCGCCAACCCTGTCGACCGCTACGCCGTCGGCGACCGGACGCCCGGACTGGTCCGTGGTCCCGACGGTGCGCTCGCCGTGTGGGTCTCGTCCCGGCCGCCGGTGTCGGGCAGCTCGAACTGGCTGCCGGCGCCGCCCGGGGAATTCGTGCTGATGTTCCGGTCGTACCTGCCGACGGACCGGGCGTGGACCCCGCCGGAACCAACCCCACAGCCGTAGCCGGCGACGCGGTGCCCCACCGTCACCAAGGGCGGCGATCCGCGTTGGTGACGAGCCCCACTTTCTTGACCCGCCCCGGTCCGTACTGTGGAATCGGATTTTCCGAAGTCGGGGGACGAAGGAAGTTGATGCTCAGAGCTGTGGTCGCGGCGCTCGTCGCGGCGTTCGTTTTGCCACTGTCCATGACGTCCGTCGTGTCCGCCGAGCCGGCGGCATCCGCGCGGGTGGATCGGGTGGAGTCCCTCACCGCTCGACGCTCGGCGGTGTTCGTGTACTCGCCGTCGATGCAGCGGGTCGTCCAGGTGCAGGTCCTGCACCCCGCCGGGGACGGGCCGCGCCCGTCCCTCTACCTGCTCGACGGCGTCAGCGCCGGCGCCGAGTCGGACTACCGCGAGAGCACGTGGACGCAGCGCACGGACCTCGTCGACTTCGTCGCCGACAAGAACGTGAACGTGGTGCTGCCGATCGGCGGTACCGCCAGCTACTACACGGACTGGCTCGCGCCGGACCCCGTTCTGGGCGTGAACGCGTGGGAGACCTTCCTCACGAAGGAACTGCCGCCGCTGATCGACGCCCGCTTCGCGGGCAACGGCGTGAACGCCATCGGCGGACTGTCGATGGGCGCGACGGGGGCGGCGAGCCTGATCGCCCGGAATCCGGACCTGTACCGGGGCGTGGCCGCGCTGAGCGGTTGCCTGGACACGTCGAAGGCGTCCGCGCAGGACGCGGTGCGCGGGACCGTCGCCTACAAGGGCGGCAATCCGGACAACATGTGGGGTGCACCGGGGGATCCGGCGTGGGCGGCACACGACCCGTACGCCCTGGCCGAGCGGCTGCGCGGTAAGGAGATCTTCATCAGCACCGGCAACGGCCTGCCCGGCCCGTACGACGTCGGCCCCGACGCGGAGGCTCTCGACGTGGGCGGACCGCTCGAGGTCGGCGCCTTCGTGTGCACGATCGGCTTCGATCGGCGGCTGCGGGAGCTGAGAATTCCCGCCACCATCGTCTACCGCCCGTACGGCACGCATTCGTGGCCCTACTGGCAGGACGACCTGCGCACCGCCTGGCCGACGCTCGGGCGCGCCCTCGGTCTCGGCTGAGCGGTTCCGTCAGGGCAGCGCGATGCGGTCGGTGGCCGGCGGCGCGACGGGCGCGTGCTGCGCCAGGTAGTCGTTCAGGGCGTCGAGTTCGGCGCCCGCCCCCGTCGTCCGTCGCGCCTGTGTGAACCCGGTGAATCCGTCGCCGCCCTCGGCGAGGAACCCGTTGACGACCACCCGGTAGACCGCGGCCGCATCGAGCGGCCGATCGGCGATCGTGACATCCCGGATCCGGCTGCCGGGCGCCGCGGCCCGGTCGAGGACGTAGCGCAGGGTGTGCGACGGCGCGAGGATCCGCTCGCGGCTCGCGCCGGTTCCGTCCTGCTGGAACTGCTGCTCGAGGATCCCGACCAGTTCCGCACCGGTGAGCTCGAGCACCTGCAGCCGGTTCCCGAACGGCTGGGCCGCGTAGGCGTCGCCGTAGGTGACGACGCCGTCACCGGAATGCATCAGGTCGGCGCGCACTCCACCGGGATTCGTGAGCGCGAGCTGCGCCCCGGCGGGTTCGGCGGCCGCGAGCTGCGCGTCCGCGACGAGGTTGCCGAGGGCCGACTCGCCGCTGGCCGCGGTGTCGCGGGTCAGGTCGGCGGCGATGCGGCCGACGACGCGTTCGGCGACGTCGCGCGACTTGTCGACGGCCCGGTCCACGAACTGCTGCGTGCGCGGGTCGGGGGCGATGTCGTGCGTGACGATCTGATTGAACGCGTGGGTGCGGTCGCGCAGCACGTCGCGGCTCTCCCGGTCGATCGTCAGATCCGCGACCGAGATGATGCGCCCGTGCGAGGCGCCCTGCAGCACGGTCCGGGGACTGCCCGCCGGGTCGGGGTAGCTGCAGTTGAAGCTGTCGTCGCCGTCCGCGGTGACGATGACATCCACCTTCGGCGACACCCGGGTGGCGAGGCTGCGCGCGGGCCTGGCGGTGGCGTCGCACGGGTCGGTTCCGGCGGGTGGCGTCAACGCGCCCTTGTAGAGCAGGACGATCGAGCGGACGCCGAGGGCATCGAGCGCGTCGGCGGTGCGGTCGACGGCCGTGATCTCGTCGGTGAACTGCAGGCCGGCGATGTCGTCGCCGCGCACCACCTGCGGCGTGTCGTGGGGGGCGATACCGATGACGCCGACCGGCACACCGTCGACGTAGTCCACGGTGAACGGCAGGGCCGCGGGGCTGCCGTCGGCGTCGGCGACGTTCGCCGCGATCAGCGGGAAGGTGGCTCCGGCGTACTCCTCGTCGTACCGGCAGCCCTCCGGGTGGCAGCCGCCGTCGCGCAGGCGCTGCAACTCGGCGTAGCCGTTGTCGAACTCGTGGTTGCCGAGGGCGGCCGCGGTCACGTCGAGGCCGTTGAGCAGGTCGACGGTGGGTTCGTCGTGGAACATCGCCGACTCGATCGGGGACGAGCCCCAGGTGTCGCCGACGGAGTAGAGCACCGAGTTGTCCGCCTGCGAGCGCAGCTGCCGGACGTAGGCGGCGAGGTACGCGGCGCCGCCCGCCGGAACGGATGCGCCGTCGGAGCGGACCACCTCGCTGCGGGGGCCCTGGGGCGGGAGGAGGCTGCCGTGCAGGTCGCGGAAGGCGATGAGCCGCAGCGGCAGGGCGTCCGGGGGTATCGCGGCCGCGGGAGCCACGGCAAGCGACGTCCACAGCGCGCCGGTCAGCAGGGCCGCGGACAGGGTCCACCGGCGTGCCACGCCTGAACCCATCCGCACACTCCAACTTCCGTAGCCGACCGGACGAGTGTGCCAACGGATGGTCACGCGATCGCCACCCGGCGATAACGGTTGGGTCTCGTAGGCGTTCCTGCGCAGGTCAGGGCGTCGAGATTTCCGCGATCTCGACGCCCTTGCCGGTCGCAAATGCGAGGAACGCGTCGTTCTCGTGCGGATCGCCGATGGTCACCCGCACCCCGTCGTCCGCGTACTGGCGCACCAGCACGCCGGTCTCCGCGCACGCCTCGGAGAACGCCGCCGACCGGTCACCCAGCGGCAACCACACGAAGTTGGCGTAGCTCTCCGGCACGGGATAGCCGGCGTCCACGAGCGCCGTCCGCACCCGGTCGCGCTCGGCGAGCACGCTGTCGGTGCGCTCGAGCAGTTCGTCGGCCGCCGCCAGGGACGCGATGGCCGCCTGCTGTGCGAGCGAGCTGACGCTGAACGGGGTGTGCACCTTGTTCAGGACCTTGATCACCGACGGGTCGCCGACGAGATAGCCGACCCGCAGGCCGGCCAGGCCGTAGGCCTTCGAGAAGGTCCGCAGCACCACGACGTTCGGCCGGCCGGCGGCGAGCGCGATCCCGTCCGCCTGCTCCTCGCCGGGCTTCGGGCGGGCGTATTCGAAGTAGGCCTCGTCGAGTGCGACGAGCACCTGCGGCGGCACCGCGTCGATGAACCGTTCCAGCTCCGCCCTGCCCAGCAGCGCCCCGGTCGGGTTGTTGGGGTTGCATACGAACACCACCCGGGTGCGGTCGGTGATCGCGGCGAGCATCGCGTCGAGGTCGTGGCCGTGCTCCGGGGTGTTGGGCACCGGCACCGACTTCGCGCCGGCCACCGCCGTCACCACCGGGTACGCCTCGAACGAACGCCAGGAGAACACGACCTCGTCGCCGTCGTTGCAGGCCGAGAGCACCAGTTCCTGGCACAGGCTCACCGAGCCGTTGCCCACAGCGATGTTCTCCGGCGCCACCCCCAGCCGCCCGGCCAGCGCGCCGATGAGCACGGCCGCCATGTTGTCCGGATACCGGTGGACCGTGTACGCCGCCTCGGCGATCGCGTCGCGCACGCTGGGCAGGGGACCGACGGTGGTCTCGTTGCTGGCGAGCTTGATCGCGCCCGGGAAACTGCGGCCGGGCACATAGGACGGGATCGAGGTGAGGTCGGGGCGGGTCCGTGGGGTCACCAGCCGATTATGCGCCCGGCGATTGCGTGCACGGTCGTGGTGGGTCGTGTCATCGTGGACGGTATGTCGGGAACCCACACTGCCGCGGCCCGGTTGCCGGACGGGTCGGGGCAGGTACCGCTGACCGTGTTTCGGCCGGAGGGTGCCCTCCGCGGAGGCATCGTCGTGCTGCACGAATCTCGGGTGTTTCCGCCGGCCCTGCTGGCGTTCATGGAGGTCCTGGCTGCCGAGGGCTGGCTGGTCGTGGCTCCGAATCTGTTCCACCGCGAGTTCACCGAGGACGACGAGGTGTTCGGGCAGAACCTGTTCGACGACGTCGATGCCGCGATGGACTGGCTGGTGCGCAGCGGGGTCTACCCGGACGCGGTCGGCGTGATCGGGTTCGACGACGCCGGCACGGCGGCGCTCATCGTCGCCGCCAATCGGCGGGTGGGTGCCGCGGTCACCGTCGCGGCGCACGGCATCGTGCAGCCGTTGCGGCCCGACGTCCCCGCGCTCGTCGAGGCCGTGCGCAACCTGCAGGCGCCGTGGCTCGGTCTGTACGGCGAGGACGACCCGACCACTCCGACCGGCGACGTCGAGCAGCTGCGCGAGGCCGCCGGACAGGCCGACGCACCGACCCTGGTCATCGGTTACCCCGGCCTGGCGCATCGCCCCGACGAGCCGCCGGTCGAACACGACACCGCCGATCCGGACACCGACCCGGCCGAGGCGGCGATCATCGACGCACGGCGCCGGATCTTCGACTGGTTCGACGCGCACCTGCGCTGACCAGGCGTTTTGCGTTTGCCGTCCGAACGTGTGTAATCTTTCGTCCCGGCGGTTCGAGAGAATCGAAACCCCCCAGGGAGGCGTGCCAGAGCGGCCGAATGGGACTCACTGCTAATGAGTTGTCCCCTTTACGGGGGACCGGAGGTTCAAATCCTCTCGCCTCCGCCACGTCGGTGCAGCGTCGCCGGCGACAACTGAATACGAGAAGCAACTGAATACGAGAAACAACTGAATACACGCACTGCGCCCGTAGCTCAACGGATAGAGCATCTGACTACGGATCAGAAGGTTAGGGGTTCGAATCCCTTCGGGCGCACAACGAAGAGCCCCTCACCCATTGTGGTGAGGGGCTCTCTCGTCGTGGTGGCCCTCGGCCCCGACGATGGGGTGGGACCTACGACGTGCCGATCAGGCCGCGGTCGTACGCCTTCTCGAAGTCGTCGTTGATGAGGACGACGGTGCGGTCGATCCGGTCGATCATGGACGCGGCGACAGATGCCCGGTAGCCGGAGGCGCAGTGCACCCACACCTCCCCGCGGGGTACCTCGTCGAGCCGCTCGGCGAGGTCGTGCAGCGGAATGTTGACTGCTCCGCGCACGTGGCCGTCCTCGTACTCGTCCTTCTGGCGCACGTCGAGGACCCGGACCTGCTCGCTGTCGATCTCCCGGGTCAGCTCCGCGAAGTCCGAGACGCGGTACGACCGCAGTTCGTGTCCGTTGACCAGGGTGTGGATCTCGCCGACGGCCGCTCCGGCGAGTTCGTCGACGCCGATGCGGACCAGTTCGCGCTTGGCGTCGGCGATCTGCTCGTCGCTCTCGCCGATGAGGGTCAGTGGCGCACCCCACTTGTAGAGCCACCCCAGGTAGGTGACGAAGGAGGTGGACAGCTCGAAGCCGAGTGTGCCGCCCAGGTGTCCCGCGGCGAAGGCGGTGCGCTCGCGCAGATCGACGACCCACTCGCCGGCGTCGATGCGCCGGCGCAGCTCGGCCGGGTCGACCGGCTCCGGCGCAGACAGGTCGAGCGGCGACGGACCCGCCCTGTTGATCACGCCCATGTGGGCGTAGTACGCGGGATAGGTATTGAGTCCGGCGATGAGCTCGTCGACGTAGGCCTGCTCGTCGCGAGTCAGCGCCGGGTTGACGTCGCGTTGCTGCCCGACGGTGGACGAGTCGCCGCTGGTGGGGGTCGCCGAGCAGAAGCTGCCGAAGCCGTGGGTGGGATACACCGGGGTGTCGGCCGGCACTTCGTCGGCGATCCGTCGCACGGAGTGGAACTGTGCGTGGGTCAGTTCCTCGGTGTACTGCGGGCCGACGAGATCGGTGCGGCCGGTCGAGCCGTACAGCATCGACCCGCCGGTGAAGATCCCGTGCGTGCCGCCGGTCTCGTCGAGCAGCACATAGCTGACGTGGTGGTGGGTGTGCCCGGGGGTGTGCATCACCCGCAGCCGGATGGGACCGGCGTCGATCAGGTCGCCGTCGTGGACGGCACGTCGCTCGTAGTCCACGTCGTCGCCGGCTGGAACGATGTACTCGGCCTCGACGGCGCGGGACAGTTCCAGTCCACCGGTGACGTAGTCGTTGTGGATGTGGGTCTCGAGGACATGGGTGATGCGCGCTCCGCGGTCGTTGGCGAGCGCGAGCACTCGATCGATGTCCCGCTGTGGATCCACGACGACGGCGACGTCCGCCTCGGTGATGAGATAGCTGCGATCGCCGAGGCTCGAGGTTTCGATGATCGATACGTCCATGTCGATGCCTTTCCACGGTACTTTCACTATGCCCCCGGATACCCCGGGGCGTACGAAGAATGCGTGCAGTGCGGGAAGAGTTTCGGCTCAGCGCAGAAACAGGGTGTCCACCAGCACGTACGCGGCCACGACGAAGACGAGATAGGCGAACCACCGCCGCAGCCCCAGTCCGGCCGGGATCGCCCTCGGCGCGCATCGCTTCCAGTCGATGCCGAAGTCGCCGGTCTTGCACGCGGTCCCGGCGTCGTCGCTCTCGCGCAGCATCCGGATCCCCGCGACCACCATCACGACGGCGAAGCCCACCAGCAGCACCGGTTGCGGCAGCAAGGTGCCCACAGCCGTGCCGGCGAACGTCGCGGGGATGCCGGCCGCGGCGAACACCGCGGCCAGCCGCCAGTCGACCTGCCCGGCCCGAGCCTTGGGGATCGCCCCGGACAGCGCTGCGGCCCCGACGACGATCAGCGAGATCGGGATGGCCTGGCGGAAGTCGAGTCCGAGCCCGTACACCAGGGCGGGGACCGCCAGGATGGATCCGCCGCCCCCGAGGAGGCCGAGCAGGACCCCGATGACCGCTCCGAGAACGAGCGCGATCGCCGGTTGCACCGCTTCCTCCTTCGCCAGTCAGGAATCGGCAGTACTCGGTCCCGCCGCGAACAATGCGGCCTGCACCCGATCCGCGGCCTCCGCGGGGTCCTCGTGCTCCCAGATCCGCACCGCCGTCCATCCGGCCGCGGCGAGCGCCGCGTCGGTGTCCCGGTCCCGGGCCACGTTCCCGGCGAGCTTGGCAGCCCACCACTCGGCGTTGTTCTTCGGATCGGTGGCGTGCTGCGGGCAACGATGCCAGAAGCACCCGTCGACATACACCGCAACGCGGCGACGCGGGAACACCAGGTCGGCGCGACGACGGATCCCCGGCAGGGGAGCACGATCGACGAAGTAGCGCACCCCGCGACGATGCAACTCCCGGCGCAGGGCCACCTCGGGGACGGTGTCCCTGCGCCGCTGCCGGCTCATCCGGGCGCTGGTCTGCGGATCGGTGGAGGGCACGGCGGTCGGCTCCGTCCTCAGGCCGCGGCCTCGGGGAAGCCGCCCATGCGGTCCAGGTGGGATTCGACGTCGTCGAGGAAGCCGGGCACGAATCTCAGGTTCCCGGACCGGGCCCGCCGCAGGAAACCGGCGGTGGCCCGCGCCGACAGCAGGCGCGCGTCCTCCAGGAATCCGGCGAGATCCTCGTACGGTTCCTGTACCGGCCAGTGCGACTCGTGCACCCGGAAAGCCCGCCGCCGCGCACCCCAGGCGGCACTCGGCCAGGGGTCGCCGGGCCGCAGCGGGGTCTCGTGGTCGGGGGAGTAGTCGATCGGCCGCCCGAGCCGTCCACCGACCCACGCGGCCATGCGCACGCTCACGGCATTGCCGACGAGCCGCCACCGATGCCCGGTCCGCACACCGGGCGCCTGGATGGCGGGTGCGGTCCAGTCGGGGTCGAAGCCCTGCAGTCGTTCGGCGTCGATCAGACCGGGAGTGACGATCTCGCCCGACGGCAGCCGCACTGCCGGCGGACTCGCGATGCCCACCGTGGAGCCGCCCTTGAGCGTGGGCACGGCGTTGACCGCCCAGCCGAGACCGCGCACGCCTTCGGTCCAGTAGAACCCGCACGGGTGGGTGCCGGGATCGCCTTCCGCGGGGGCACCGGCGTCCTCGCCGAACAACACCGTCCGGGGGTCGTCGGTGCGCGAGGCGAGCATGAGCACCCGCTGCCGGCGCTGCGGGAGTCCGAACGCGCGGGCATCGACGACCCGGTACGCCCACGCGTACCCGAGATCCTCGAGCGCATCGGTGATGTGACGCATCGCAGCGCCGCGTCCGAGTTGCAGCATGAAGGGGACGTTCTCGATGAGCAGCCATCGCGGGCCCTGCTTGCGCCGCACCAACCGGAACACCTCGTCGACGAGGCCCGACCGGGAGCCGGTGATGCCGGCGGTCCGGCCGGCCTGCGACAGGTCCTGGCACGGAAAGCCCGCGGTGACGACCTCGGTTGCCTGGGGCAGGGAACGGAGGCGGGTGACGTCGGTGTGCAGAGGTACATCGGCGAAGCGGGCGCGGAGCACGGCCTGGGCTCCGGCGTCGATCTCGCAGAGCAGTTCGGTGCGCCAGCCGTGCTCGGCCAGGCCGAGCTCGAGTCCGCCGATACCGGCGAACAAACCCACCATGTTCCCGGTCGACGTCACGGCACCCTTTCTCGCTTTGCTCACGGAGCACGTTACTCGAGAATTCGGGCGGCCCGTGCCGCGACGCGAGATGCAATGATCACGTCCGCCGAAAGAGCGAGACGTGTGCCTCGGGGGACGCGATCGACTCGAACACGGCCTTCATCCGGACCACGGCCTCGATCCGGCGGGCCACGCTCGGTGCGACGTCACCCGCACAGTCGCCGGCCTCGCGGTCGCCGATCCCGAGGAGGAGCTCGTCGAGTGCGGCGAGGTAGTCCTGGCAGGCCGCCGCGCACGTCGCTGCCGCGGGGGACCCCGAGCCGGGTCCGTCCGCCCGGCCCGGCGGGACGATCTCTGCGGGAAAGCCACTCATGGGTCTCCTATGCCTGACGTGATCGGGGACGCGCGCCGCGGAACGACAACGACGGTGCCACGCAGTGCGCACGCCGGCTACGGTCCGCGCGGGGACTGCCACGAGGCGGACGCCTCGGAAGGTGAGACGCAGTGGCACAGGGGATGGTTCCGCATCGCGGAAACAGCCGTCCTCGCGGGCAAACACCCGTCCTGACCTGGCGATTTGGCGTGGGGTCGATTGATCACGTAACTTATTCCAGGTCAGAGCGACACGGACACCGACCCGGCCCGCAGGGGCTCGGGAAAACGAGGTTGGACGCAGGCGCCTGATTAACCCGATTGAAAACCTTCTGGTAGGGTTTCCAATCGCTCCTGAGATCGGATCGGCCGCGGATTTTGATTCCGAAAGCCCCCGATGTTAGGCTGGAACGGTTGCCCCGGAGTGAAGCACTGAAAGTGCGGAGCGATGGTGTGCGCGTGTTCTTTGAGAACTCAACAGTGTGCCGATGAATGTCAGTGCCAAATATTTTGTTTGGTGCGATCAGATCAGACGCCGACCATGGTGTCAAGCCGATGAGGTGTCGCGAGATGATCGTTGCTGACCGCCGCATTCTTCCGTCTGTGGTGGTCAGTGTTTTGCTAGTTTGAGTTTTTTGCTGGTGATTTGGCTCGATGTCTATGACTGATCGGCCCTTCGGGGTTTGATTGTGAGTCTTCAACG
>NZ_JBSNCE010000044.1:0-31522 GCF_053764755.1 Rhodococcus sp. 2H158 | reverse complement strand
GGGAACCCCCTCCCACCCGCGCGCGGCGTTCCACCCGTGAAGGAGCGCCCGAGATGACCACCGCCTCGAAGTCCGTCGCCCATGCCCCCGTCCCGGAGTTCGACGCCGTGGTCCTCGGGCGCTCCTTCGCCGCCCTGCGGGCGGCCGGCCGCCTGCGCGACGAACTGCGATTGGCCGTCCACGACACGGCCGGCGCGACGTCCGCCCGCTACGACGACGTCGACCACCGCTGGGACATCCTCGACGGCTCGACCGTCGTCGCGCGGGCCAAGTTCCTCGTCGACGGGGACGGCACCCTCCCGCTGTGCGGCCGCGACGGTGCGCGGTGCACGGCGAACACGTTGACGGCGAAGGGTTTTCCCAACCTCTTCCGGCCGGCCATCGCCGTCCACCCCGATCCCGTCGGGTACACCGTCGCGTGCATCGAGCACATGCGCGCCTACGGCCACGACTATGTCGAGCGCCGAGCCCGGGTTCCGATCTGCGACGACGACTTCCCGGAGCTGTCGTTCGACCGGCCCACCCCGCAGTTCTGGGTCGGGTAGGCCCACGCAACGACACAGGTCCCGGACATCGACAAGCGTCTCGACGGTTGTCGACGTCCGGGACTTCTGTGTGCGTCAGCGGCCGCGCAGCACCTCCGCCGGCGTCGTCCCGTAGCGCCGCTTGAACGCCGCGGCGAACCGGCCGGGGTGGCTGAAACCCCACCGGTAGGCCACGTCGGCGACGGTGACCGCGCCCGGCCCGGCGACGAGGTCGTCGTGGGCGCGGTCGAGCCGGATGTCGAGCAGGCACGCCGACGGGCTGCGGCCGACGAACTGGGCGAACGCCTCCTGCAGGCGGCGGACGCTGGTACCGGCCAGTTCGGCCATGTCGGCCGCGGTCCACGCCCGGCCGGGATCGTCGTGCAGGGCGTCGAGGACGCGCCGGATCATGCCCGGCCGCGGGGGTGCGGCCGGGCCGTCCTGCGGGGCGACGGCCAGGACGAACGCCGCGGTCACGGCACCGGCGAGCTGCGCCCCGACCACCGGATTGCGCACCACCTCGAGGGCGCCGTCGAGCTGTTCGGACAGGGCCCGGACGAGTCCGTGCCACTCGCTCGCCGGACCGGTCAGGTCGAGCTGGTCGGGCAGCTCGAGCTTCGATCGCACCGGCGAACCGAGGATCCGGTCGGCCTCCCGCTCGAGATGCCCCCGGTCGAACTTCACCCCGAGCACGGAACACGTTGCGCCCCAATGGGTGATCACACTCGGCGTGTCGGCCCGGAAGACGGTGGCCTGACCGGGCACCGAAACGGTCTCGCCGTGGCTGCCACGGGATTCGAGCCGGCCGGTGACCGGGATGTTCACCTCGTAGGCGCCCGGATAGTCGCACGCGATGGCGATGTCGGCACCCCAGTGCAGGCGGCCGAGGGTCACCCCGCCGAGATCGACCGTCGTCAGCGACAGCTTCGGCCGGTCGGTGCCCGACAAATCGGTCAGCTCATGGGGAAAGTACGCGTCCGCCACCGCCCGGGATGCGGCATCCCAGTCTCCGATCTCGGTCGCACTCACACCACGAGCGTACGTATCGGAGACGCCGGTCACAGAAAGTCGCGCGATGTGTCCAGGGACCGCGCAGATCGTCTCGGCGATCGTGTGACTGCCGTCATATGTTCTGCCTCACCCGACGAACGGCCCCGCTCGAGGGGCCTACCCGCCGAAGACACATCGAGGAGCAACACCGATGACGAGCACCCTTTCGTGGATCGACGAGATCACCATGACCGAACTCGAGCGCAACCCGTACCCGGTCTACGAGCGGCTGCGGGCCGAGGCACCGGTCGCCTTCGTCCCCGTCCTCGGCGCGTTCGTCGCCTCGACCGCCGAGGCGTGCCACGCCATCGCGACGAGCGACGACTTCGAGGCCATCATCACCCCGGCCGGCGGCCGCACGTTCGGACACCCCGCGATCATCGGTGTCAACGGCGACATCCACCAGGATCTGCGCTCGATGGTCGAACCCGCACTGCAGCCGAGCGAGGTCGACCGGTGGATCGAGGACCTGGTCCGGCCCATCGCCCGCCGCTACCTCGAGGGTTTCGAGAACGACGGCCGCGCCGATCTCGTCGCCCGGTACTGCGAACCGGTCAGCGTCCGCGCCCTCGGCGACCTGCTCGGGCTGAAGGACGTCGGTTCCGACAAGCTGCGCGAGTGGTTCCACAAGCTGTCCGACTCCTTCACCAACGCCGAGGTCGACGACCACGGTGAATTCACCAACCAGGAGCGGTTCGCGGCCGGCGACGCGGCGAAGGCGGAGATCCGCTCGATCGTCGATCCCCTGATCGACCACTGGATCGAACACCCGGACGACAGTGCGATGTCGCACTGGCTGCACGACGGCATGCCCGAGGGGCAGACCCGCGACCGCGAGTACATCTATCCGACGCTGTACGTATTCCTGCTCGGGGCCATGCAGGAGCCGGGCCACGCGATGTCCTCGACGCTGGCGGGGCTGTTGAGCCGGCCCGAACAGTTCGAAGCCGTCGTCGACGAGCCGGGTCTGATTCCGCGCGCGATCGCCGAGGGCATGCGGTGGACGTCGCCGATCTGGTCGGCGACCGCCCGCATCGCGACGCGGGACACCACGGTGTCCGGAGTCGACATCGCGGCAGGCACCGTGGTGATCCTGTCGTACGGCTCGGCCAATCACGACACCGGCAAGTACGACGCCCCCACCGAATACGACATGACCCGCCCGCCGCTGCCGCACCTGGCGTTCGGCGCCGGCAACCACGCGTGCGCCGGCATCTACTTCGCGAACCACGTGTGCCGCATCGGCCTCGAGGAACTGTTCGACACCATCCCCAATCTCGAGCGGGACACGAACGCCGACGTCGAGTTCTGGGGCTGGGGCTTCCGCGGACCCACCGCCCTGCACGTCACCTGGGAGGTCTAGGACATGAGCGCCACCGTCACCGTCGGCGACACCACCGTCGCGTGCGCCCCCGATCAGACCGTGCTCGACGCCCTGCTGCGCAGCGGGGTGTGGATGCCCAATTCGTGCAACCAGGGCACGTGCGGCACCTGCAGGATCCGGGTCCGCTCGGGCACCGTCGACCACCGCACGTCCCCCGAGGCGACGCTGCCCGCAACGGAACGCGACGCGGGCTTCGCCCTCGCGTGCCAGGCCACGCCGTGCGGCGACACCGTCGTCGAGCGGCCACGCACCGACGACGGCCGGGACCGGGACGCCACCCACGCGCTGCGCGACCTCGTCGGCACCGTCACCGAGGTCCGCGACATCGCCCACGACACGCGGCGGATGTTGCTCACCCTGGACACGCCGCTCGAATTCTCCGCCGGGCAGTGCGTCGAACTGACCGTTCCGGGCACCGGCGTCCGGCGGCAGTACTCGCTGGCCAACACCCCGGGTGAGGCGAAGCTGCTCGAGCTGCATGTCCGTCGCCGGCCGGGTGGGGTCGCGAGCGACCGGTGGGCGTTCGGCACCGTCGCGGTCGGCGACCGTGTCGGCGTCACCGGACCGCTCGGGAACTTCACGTTCGACGAGGAGTCCACCGGCCCCATGGTGCTGCTCGCGGGCGGGACCGGACTGGCGCCGATGAAGAGCATCGTCCGGCAGGCATTGTCGCTGGATCCGCGGCGCGAGATCGTCCTCTACCACGGGGTGCGCACGGCCGAGGACCTCTACGACTCCGGCTTCTTCCGCGAACTGGAGGCGCAGCATCCCGGCTTCCGGTTCGTCGCGTGCCTGAGCCGCGAGTCCGGCGGCGACCGCGAGGGCTACGCCCCCGACGCCTTCGTCGAGGACGTGGCGTCGGCGAAGGAGTACACGGGCTACATCTGCGGCTCCGAGGCCTTCGTCGACAGCGCCGTCAAGGCGTGCAAGCGGCGCCGGATGTCGCCGCGCCGGATCCGGCGGGAGAAGTTCACCCCGGCGACGTGACCCACCCCCGGTGCGTCCTTTGGGCTGTCCCAGCAGCCCAAAGGACGCACCGGGCGTTTGGGGACTTCCTACCCTCCTGCCGAGGGTCCTAGGTAGGCCTAGGCATTTGCCTGGTGTGACTGCGGCCACATGGTGGCATGGTGGAGATAACGCGGAAACAGCCCCCATTCTCCGCCGGGGCCGACCCGACACCCTTTCTGGAGGATCCCCATGACCGAGACCCTGGACCATGTGCGCGCCGCCCTCGACGGCGCTCTCGTCGAAGACGCGGACAGCGGCCGATACCAAGTGCGCCGCAACATCTTCACCGACGAGGAAGTCTTCGAGCTGGAGATGAAGCACATCTTCGAAGGCAACTGGGTCTACCTCGCGCACGAGAGCCAGGTTCCGAACAACGGGGACTACTTCACCACCTACATCGGTCGCCAGCCCGTTGTGATCAGCCGCGACAAGGAGGGCGAGCTGCACTGCCTGATCAACGCATGCAGCCACCGGGGCGCGATGCTGTGCCGACGCAAGACCGACAACCGCACCACGTTCACCTGCCCGTTCCACGGCTGGACGTTCCGCAACAACGGCAAGCTGCTCAAGGTCAAGGACCCGCGCGACGCCGGCTACCCGGAGGAGTTCAACAAGGACGGCAGCCACGACCTGACCAAGGTCGCCCGGTTCGAGAGCTACCGCGGCTTCCTGTTCGGCAGCCTGAACGCCGACGTCAAGCCCCTCGAAGAGCACCTCGGTGACGCCACCAAGATCATCGACATGACCGTGGACCAGTCCCCCGAGGGTCTCGAGGTGTTGCGCGGCTCGTCCACCTACACCTACGACGGCAACTGGAAGCTGCAGGCGGAGAACGGCGCCGACGGCTACCACGTGTCGGCGACGCACTGGAACTACGCGGCCACCACCGCGCGCCGCACCGCCGGCGAGTCGACCAACGAGACCAAGGCGATGGACGCCGGCACCTGGGGCAAGCAGGGCGGCGGCTACCACTCGTTCGAGAACGGCCACCTGCTGCTGTGGATGTGGTGGGGCAACCCGCAGGACCGCCCGCTCTTCCCCCGCAAGGCCGAGCTCGCCGCAGAATTCGGCGAGAAGAAGGCCGAGTTCATGGTCGGCGCGTCCCGCAACCTCTGCCTCTACCCGAACGTGTACCTGATGGACCAGTTCTCCTCGCAGATCCGGCATTTCCGGCCGATCTCCGTGGACAAGACCGAAGTCACCATCTACTGCATCGCCCCGAAGGGTGAGAGCGCCGAATCCCGCGCCAATCGCATCCGCCAGTACGAGGACTTCTTCAACGCCACCGGAATGGCCACCCCGGACGACCTCGAGGAGTTCCGGTCCTGCCAGAAGACCTATCTCGCGTCGGCCGCCCCGTGGAACGACCTCAGCCGCGGCGCCACCCACCAGCTCAACGGACCGGACCAGGTCGCGCTGGACCTCGGCATGAAGAACGTGCTGTCGAGCGGCGTGAAGACCGAGGACGAGGGCCTGTACCCGATCCAGCACGGTTTCTGGCTCGAGAGCATGCGCAAGGCCGTCGCGGCGGAAACTGCCGAGAACGCCGCCGCCGAGAACACCGCCGCCGAGCCCACCACCACGAACGAGCGCTGAGGAAGACCCGGACATGACCGCCGCAACGGAATTGACGCAGACCGACATCGAGCAGTTCCTCTACCGCGAGGCCCGTCTCCTCGACGACCGCGAGTTCGAGAAGTGGCTCGAGTGCTACCACCCGCAGGCCGAGTACTGGATGCCGGCATGGGACGACAACGGTGCGCTCACCGAGGACCCGCAGCGCGAGATCTCGCTCATCTACTACCCCAACCGCGGTGGCCTCGAGGACCGGGTGTTCCGCATCCGCACCGACCGCTCCTCCGCGACGTCGCTGCCCGAACCGCGCACCGGCCACAACATCACCAACGTCGAGATCCTCGAGCGCCGCGGCACCGAGATCGACCTGCGCCACAACTGGTTCTCGCTGTACTACCGGTACAACACCACCGACACCTACTTCGGCACGAACTTCGTGACCCTCGACGTCTCGGGCCCGCACCCGGTGATCAAGAAGAAGAAGATCGTGCTCAAGAACGACTACATCCACCACATCGTGGACGTCTACGTCGTCTGATCCACCCCCGATTCACGAAAGGAGGCACATGCCGTGAGCTTTCAGGTGGCATTGAGCTTCGAGGACGGGGTGACCCGCTTCATCAAGTGCGGACCGAACGAGACGGTCGCCGACGCGTCGTACAAGGCGCGGATCAACATTCCTCTCGACTGCCGCGACGGCGCGTGCGGTACCTGCAAGGCACTGTGCGAGTCCGGCAACTACGACGGCGGCGACTACATCGAGGAGGCGCTGACCGACGACGAGGCCGAGCAGGGTTTCTGCCTGCCGTGCCAGATGGTCCCGGAATCCGATCTCGTGCTGCAGATCGCGACGACCTCGGACGTCGCGAAGACCGCGGCCGCGACGTACACGGCGACGATCACGGACCTGCAGCGGTTCTCTCCCAGCACCGTGGGCTTCACCGTCGAGATCCCCAATCGGGACGACCTGGTGTTCCTGCCGGGCCAGTACGTGAACATCACCGTGCCCGGAACGGAACAGACCCGGTCGTACTCGTTCAGCACGGGACCGAACGACCCGCAGTTGTCCTTCCTGGTGAAGATCACCGAGGGCGGCCTGATGTCCGAGTACCTGAGTGATCGCGCCCAGGTGGGAGACACGCTGCAGTTCACCGGCCCGTTCGGCAGCTTCTTCCTGCGTGAGCGCAAGCGCCCCGCACTCCTGCTCGCCGGCGGTACCGGCCTCGCGCCGCTGCTCGCCATCCTGTCGAAGATGCAGGAAGAGGGCAGCGACCTGCCGGTGCACCTGGTCTACGGCGTCAGCTTCGACCAGGACCTGGTCGAGCTGGACAAGCTCGAGGCCTACACGCGGTCGCTGCCGAACTTCACGTTCGACTACTGCGTTTCCGATCCGGAGTCGACCGCCCCCAACAAGGGGTACGTCACCGGCCTGTTCGAGCCGAAGCACCTCAACGACGGCGACGTCGACGTCTACCTGTGCGGGCCGCCGCCGATGGTCGAGGCGGTGCGCACGCACCTGTCGGACGAGGGCATCTCGGTGACGAACTTCTACTTCGAGAAGTTCAACAACTCCGCGACCCCCGGCGCCGCCGAACCGGCTCCCCGGCCCACCGAGCGGGAACTCGAAGCCGCCACCAGGGCAGCCGAGGAGACCGGCCTGCCGGTGTCCCTCGGCGCTGCCGAGCAGGTGCCGGTGGGCAACTACGAGATCGGCGAGGAGCACCCGCCCGTCACCGAATCCGACGCCCAGTTCGACGCGCGCATGGCGCTCGAGCTCGGTGCGCTGGAGCTGACCATCGGCCGGCTCACCGACGCGCAGCTCGTGGAATTCCGGATTCTCGCCGAGGCGTCGACCGCGTCGATCGACCACGACCGCTTCACCGACGCGGGCGCGTTCACCGACACCAACGCCGCCTTCCACGAGTTCCTGTTCCGCTGCTGCGGCAATCCCGTGCTGCTCGAGGCGTACAACCGGCTCGAGGTGACCCAGCTGATGCGCCAGGTGCTGCGCACCGCGCAGTGGGTGGACGAGCAGATTCCGCACGACCACCTGCAGATCGTGCGGGCGTTCGAACGCAAGGACCGCGCGGCGGCCCGCGACCTCATCGTCAGCCATGCCGAGCACGCCAAGGCGACGATGCGCCGCGCCATCGAGGACTCCGCGAAGGTGGAACTCGCGTGAGCGCCCTTCTTCCGGTCGGCACCGTGTACCCGGGCCGCTTCGACGGCAGGGTCGTCACCGTCACCGGCGCCGCGCAGGGTATCGGCCTCGTGGTCGCGTCCCGCATCGCAGCCGAGGGTGGATCCGTGATCCTCGTCGACCGCTCCGAGCTCGTACACGAGGTGGCGAAGGAGTTGCGCGAGAAGGGTTTCCAGGCGCACTCCGTCACCGCCGACCTCGAGACGTTCGAGGGAGCGCAGTCCGCGCTCGACGAGGCCCGGCAGCAGCACGGCCGCATCGACGTGCTCGTCAACAACGTCGGCGGGACGATCTGGGCGAAGCCGTACGAGCACTACACCCCCGAGCAGATCCAGGCGGAGGTGCAGCGGTCGCTGTTCCCGACGCTGTGGACATGCCGCGCGGTGCTGCCGTACCTGATCGAGCAACGCTCGGGCACGATCGTCAACGTGTCCTCCGTGGCGACGCGCGGTGTCAACCGCGTCCCCTACGCCGCCGCCAAGGGCGGGGTCAACGCGATCACCACCGCGCTCGCCCTCGAGGCCGCCCCGTACGGGATCCGGGTCGTCGCCACCGCCCCCGGCGGCACCGACGCCCCCGCCCGCCGGGTAGCGCGCGGCCCCGCCGCGCAGAGCGAGCAGGAGAAGGGCTGGTACCAGCAGATCGTGGACCAGACCGTCGACTCCTCGCTGCTCAAGCGGTACGGCACGCTCGACGAGCAGGCCGCCGCGATCACCTTCCTGGCCTCGGAGGAGGCCTCCTACATCACCGGCACGGTTCTTCCCGTCGCCGGCGGCGACCTGGGGTAACACCCCAGCACCGCCACAGGCCTCACCGACAGGCCAGGGATCCCCTGCCGGTGAGGCCCTCTTTCTGCCCCGTTTCATTTGTGACCGCACTCACAGACCGGAGCCGACATGGCCGACAACACAACCGCCTGGGCAAGTCCCCGGCACCGCCGCACCGTCATCTGGGTCGTCGCCCTCGCCACGCTCGCGATCATCTTCGACGGCTACGACCTCGTCGTCTACGGGACGATCCTGCCCACCCTGATGGCCGACCCCAGCCAGATCGGAGCGATCTCCGCGCAGCAGGGCGGCGCGCTGGGCTCGTACGCCCTCATCGGCGTCATGGTCGGCGCCCTGTTCACCGGCGCGTTCGGCGACCGGCTCGGGCGCCGGAAGATGATGCTGATCAACATCGTCTGGTTCTCCGTCGGCATGGGCGCCGCGGCGATGGCCACCAGCATCACCTCCTTCGGCATCCTGCGCTTCTTCACCGGCATCGGCGTCGGCGGTCTCGTCGCCACCGCGGGTGCCGTGGTGGCCGAGTTCGCTCCGCCCGGGAAACGGAACCTGTTCAACGCGATCGTCTACAGCGGCGTCCCCGCCGGCGGCGTCCTCGCCTCTCTGCTGGCCATCGTGCTGCGCGACACCATCGGCTGGCGCGGACTGTTCTGGATCGGCGCGCTGCCGCTGGTGATCCTGCTGCCCCTGGCCCTGGTGAAGCTCCCCGAGTCCCCGATGTGGCTGCAGGCGCGCGGGCGGACGGACGAGGCGGCCGCGGTCTGTGCCAAGTTCGGTCTCCCCCTGCCCACGATCGCCCCGGCCCCGGCCGAGAAGGTCGGATTCGCCGCACTGGCCACCCGCCGCTACGCGTGGGGCACCACCCTGCTCGGCCTGATGAGCTTCGCCGGGCTCCTGCTGACCTACGGCCTGAACACGTGGCTGCCGAAGATCATGGCCGACGCCGGCTACAACGCGAAGGGCTCGCTCGCATTCCTGTTGGTGCTCAACGGCGGTGCGATCATCGGCGGCCTCCTGGCCTCCCGGATCGCCGACGGCCGCGGCCCCCAGCCGGTCATCGCCACCACGTTCGGTCTCGCCGGCCTGGCACTGATCCTCCTCACCTTCGGGTTCCCGCTGCCCGTCCTGCTGACCGCGGTGGCGATCGCCGGGGTCGGCACGATCGGCACCCAGGTGCTCATCTACGGGCTCGTCTCCAACTACTACGAGACGGCGGCGCGTGGTGCCGGTGTCGCCTGGTGCGCCGGATTCGGCCGGCTCGGCGGGATCTTCGGCCCCATCATCGGCGGCCTGCTCATCGGTGCCGGGCTGAGCAACGACGTGAGCTTCTACATCTTCGCGGGCATCGCCGTGGCCGGCGCCCTGGTCACGGTGTTCGTTCCCATCCGACGGGGTGCGCAGTACGTTGCCCGAACCCCCGAAGCTGCGGCCGCGAGCCCCACTACCGTGGAAGTGTGACTCACCCCGCCATGCTGGTCGGACGTACCCGAGAGCTCTCCGAGCTCGACCGTCACCTCGGCGAGGCGCGAGCCGGTTCACCCGTGCTCGCCCTCGTCGAGGGTCCGCCGGGTATCGGCAAATCCGCCCTGGTGCAACGATTCACCGAGGTCTTGAACGGCTGGCAGGTCCGCGTGTCCGCGGGCGTCCCGTGGGAGGCGGCGCGCGCGTGGAGCACCGCCGAGCAACTGCTGCAGGCCCCCGTCACCGGGGGTGATCCGGTGGAAGTGGCACACGAACTGTTGTCCCTCGTCGACGATCCCACCGTTCTCGTCGTCGACGACGCGCACTGGTCCGATTCCGAGTCGTTGCAGGCTCTGTCGTCCGCCGTCCGCCGCGCCCACGGCAAGCAGTTGCTCGTCCTGCTGGTGACCGTGGACCCGCTGCCGGAGACGGTCCCGGACAGCACCCGGCAGGTGCTCGACCATCACCGCGCCCTCTCCGTGCACGTGCGGCCCCTCGGGCCGCAGGACATCGCCCAGCTGGCCCTCACCCGCATCGGCGTGGACCTGTCGCCGTGGACCGCGCGACGGCTGTTCGAGCACACCCTCGGCACACCCCGCCCGATCCTGCAGTTGCTCGACGAGATCCCCCGCAACCAGTGGCAGCACTGGCAGGCCCGGTTCCCGGCGCCCCAGGAACGGTCGGGCGCCGTGCGCCGCACGCTGGACCACTGCCCCGCCGAGACCCGGGCACTCGTGGAAGCGGCGGCCGTGCTCGGTGGCGAAAGCACCCTGACCCAGGCCGCGGCGCTGGCCGGGCTGGCGGACCCCACCGCGGCGCTCGACGCCGCGCACACCGCCGGATTGCTCCGGCGGCGCGAACAGCGCGGCGCGGTCACCCTGATCTTCCCGGACCCGATGACGCGGGCCGCCGTCGCGGACGACATCGGTCCCGCCCGCTGGCGCGACCTGCACGCCCGCGCCGCCGAACTGGTCGACGACGAGGGTGCCGCCCTCACCCACCTGGTCTCCGCCACCCCCACCGCCGATGCGGACCTCGCGGACCGCCTCGATCGGTACGGCCGGCGCCGCGCCGCCGTCGGTGCGTGGTCGGATGCTGCCGAGGCACTGATCATCGCGAGTGGCATCAGTCCCGACCGCGACCAGCGCGCGCAGCGGCTGATCCGCGGCGTCGACGCCCTCACGGGCGCGGCGGACCTGCCCCAGGCGCTGACGTTCGTGCCCGCGATGGAGGCCGCGCCCGAGGGCTCCATGCGCGACGTGGTGCTCGGCTACCTGGCGATCCAGCGCGGCCGGTCGGCCGAAGCCTCCCAGCTGCTCACGCGCGCATGGCAACTGCTCCCGGACCCGGCCCGGGACCCGGATCTGGGTGCGATGATCTGCCAGCGCATGGTGCTGCATTCGCTGGCCCAGCTCGACGGCGCGGGCCTCGTCGAGTGGGCCGACCGCGCGTCGTCCCTCGTAGCTCCCGACATGCCCGCTGCCGTCGAGTCGGCCGCGATCCGCGGCCTCGGCCTGGCCATGACCGGCCGCGTCGACGAGGCACGCGCCTCGTACGCAGAGCTGTCGGAGAACTTCCGGCTCGGCGCCCAGAGCCAGCGGATCCGCATGGCGGAGGGCTGGCTCGCCCTGGCGCTGGACGAGCCGGATCGCGCCCGCGCGGAGCTCGAGAGTGCCGAGCCGACCGTCTTCCGCGGCGGATCGATCCGGATCTCGTTGTGGGCGCAGGCGTGGCTGGCGCGCACGGAGTTCGCGCTCGGCGCATGGGACGACGCCGTGCGCACCGTCGACCGCGCGGCCGCACAGCTCGACACTGCCGGCCTGGATCTGCTTCGGCCGCTGGTGCATTGGACGGGGGCGCAGGTGCACGCCCTGCGCGGGGACTGGCCGCTGGCCCGCGAGCACCTGCGTCGCGGACGCGCGGGCGCCACCGACTATGCCGTCATGGTGGTGCCGTCCTGCATCGCGGCCGCCCAGTGCGCAGAGGTCGCCGCCGACTACGACGGGGTGCTGCGGCACCTCGCACCGCTCACTACCCGTCGGCGGCAGGCCCTGGTGGAACCGGGTTTCTGGCCGTGGCCGGACCTGTACGCGAATGCCCTCGTGATGACCGGACGCGTCGACGAGGCCGACGAGTTCCTCCGTCCGTTCGAGGAACTGGCCGTCTCCCGTGGGCACCTGTCGGCCCGGGCGCGGCTCGGATACGTGCGCGGACGGATCGACGGGGCACGGGGCGACATCGACGCCGCCCGCAGAACATTCGAGGACGCGCTGGCGAACCTGGCGACGCTGTCGCTGCCGTACGACCGTGCCCGCGTGAACTTCGCGTACGGGCAGACGCTGCGCCGCGCCGGACGCCGACGGGAGGCGGACGCGGTGATGCGCACGGCCCGCGAGCTGTACGTGACACTCGGCGCGACGTCGTACGTGCAGCGCTGCGACCGCGAACTCAAGGCCGGGGGGATGAAGACGAACGGCGACGATACACGCCGGACACACATGGATCTGGCGGCATTGACCCCGCAGGAGAAGGCGGTCGCCGCGCTGGTGGCCGCGGGCAATACCAACAAGGACGTGGCGGGCGAACTGTTCCTGTCGGTGAAGACGGTGCAGTACCACCTGACACGGGTCTACGCGAAGCTCGGCATCCGTTCGCGCAGCGAGCTGGCCGCCCAGTTCCGGCAAGAGGATTGAGGAAGAGATGACGGCAGTCGACGAGAAGACCTCTCCCCCGAACGACACCCACCTGCTGGAGCGGCCCGCTCGGCCCGTGACCCGGCCGCGCCGGGTGCTGCGGGACCTCGGCGTCGAGTACGCGGCGAACGGCGTGATCGGGCTGGTGTTCTCGTCGACGGGGCCGGTCGCGGTCGTACTCGCGGCCGGCGCGGCCGGCGGGCTCGGCGCCGCCGAACTCGCGTCGTGGATCTTCGGGATCTTCGTCCTCAACGGCGTGCTGACGATCGCGATGAGCGTCGCCTACCGGCAGCCCCTCGGCTTCGCCTGGACGATTCCGGGCACGATCCTCGTCGGCGGGTCGCTGGGGCACCTGTCCTGGCCGGAGGTGATCGGGGCGTTCCTGGTCACCGGCCTGCTGGTGCTGGTGTTGGGCGCGTCCGGGCTGGTGCGGCGGGTGATGGAGGCGCTGCCGATGCCGATCGTCATGGCGATGGTGGCGGGCGTCTTCCTGAAGTTCGGTGTGGACCTGGTGCTCGCGCTCGGCGCGGACGTCGCGATCGCCGCGCCCATGGTGCTGATGTTCCTGGCGTTGAGCGCATTCGGCCGGATCGGCCGGTGGCTGCCGCCGATCCTCGGGGCGCTGATCGCCGGTGCGGTCGCGGTGGCGGCGTCGGGGCGCTTCTCCCCTGCCCCGGGCGAAGCGGGCATCCTCGCGTCGCCGGTTTTCACCGCGCCGGTGTTCACGTGGACGGCGTTGCTGGAGTTGGTGATCCCGCTGGCGATCACCGTGCTGGTGGTGCAGAACGGGCAGGGCATCGCAGTGCTCACGGCGGCCGGGCACCGGCCCCCGATCAACGTCACCACGATCGCGTGCGGGGTGTGGTCGCTCGGTGCCGCCTGCGTCGGCGCGGTGTCGACGTGCCTGACCGGCCCGACGAACGCCCTGCTCACCGCGTCCGGTGAGCGGAGCCGTCAGTACACGGCGGCCGTGTGTTTCGGGGTGTATTCGATCGTGTTCGGACTGTTCGCGCCACTGTTCGTGCGGTGGATGACCGCCGCGCCGGCGGCGTTCGTCGCGACCCTCGGGGGCCTGGCGATGCTGCGGGCGCTGCAGGGCGCGTTCGTGACGGCGTTCGCCTCGAAGTACACGATGGGGGCGCTGGTGGCATTCGTCGTCACCGCCGCGAACGTGACGTTCTGGAACATCGGGGCGGCGTTCTGGGGTCTGGTGGCCGGGGTGATCGTGTCCCGGTTGCTCGAGCGGGGGGACTGGGCCACCGGCCGGTGACACCGGCGGGTGCGCGCGTGTGGGTGCGCGCACCCGCCGTGTCCCGAGCCGGGGGGTGTCAGCGGCCGAACAGCGAGCCGAAGATGCCGGAGCTCGTCTTGGGAGCGGAGTCCTGGTCGCAGGCGCATCGCTCGGCGGCGGGCACGGACTTCATCACGCTGTCGACGTGCTGGCCGCAGCCGCCCCAGCCGGTCTTTCCGCACTTGGGGCAGGTGACGGGGTAACACATGGGCGTCCTCCTCGGGGAAGCGGTCGGGGTCTACCGCCAATATACCCCCTGGGGTATCAGATATGCCAGTGTGCGCATGCGCACATACGGTACGACGCAGATCGGGGACCGGGCATACCGCGAAAATCCGGCGCCGGGACGGGCGAACTGACACCCTGAGGGCCGTACCGTCCCTCCGCGCAGACAGGATCAACAACCCATGGCACGTCCGGTTCGCGTCGTCGTCCTCGGTTCCGGCTCGTGGGGCACCACCGTCGCAGGACTGTCGGCCCGGAACACCCCGACCCTGCTCTGGTCCCGCAATCCGGACACCGCCCGCGAGATCGACGAGGAGCACCGCAACACCCGGTACCTCGGCGAGCGGACCCTGCCGGCCAACCTGCGCGCCACCTCGGACCTCCTCGAGGCCGCGCACGAGGCCGACGTGCTGGTGGTCGGAGTGCCGTCCCACGCGGTCCGCGCCACCCTCGCCGAGATCTCGAACGAGGTGCGGGCCTGGGTGCCGATCCTCTCGCTCGCGAAGGGACTCGAACCGGGCACGCGCCTGCGGCCCACCGAGGTGATCGGCGAATGCCTGCCGGGGCACCCCGTGGGACTGCTGGCCGGGCCGAACATCGCCGGCGAGGTCGCCGACGGCATGGCGGCCGCCGCGGTGGTGGCCACGGCGGACGAACGCGTCGCGGCGGCCCTGCAACCGCTGTTCGCCTCGAAGGTCTTCCGCGTGTACCGCAACACCGACGTCCTCGGCTGTGAACTCGGCGGGGTCCTGAAGAACATCGTCGCGATCGCGGCGGGCATGGCCGAGGGGCTGCGGGTCGGCGACAACACCCGGGCGATGGTGCTCACCCGGGGCCTCGCCGAGATGACCCGGCTCGGTGAGGTCATGGGGGCCAACCCGCGGACGTTCGCCGGCCTGACCGGAATGGGCGACCTGTTCGCGACGTGCACGAGCCCGGCGTCACGCAACCGCCGGATCGGCGAGGCGCTGGCGAGCGGGCTCACCCTCGAGGAGGCGGTGGCTCAACTGGGCCAGGTGGCCGAGGGAGTGAAGACGGCGCCGACGGTGATGGAACTGGCGCGGGAGTACGAGGTGGAGATGCCCATCGCCGCCGAGGTCGAGGCCGTCGTGGCCGGCCGCCGCTCCCCCGCCGACGCGTACCGGGGGCTGCGCCGGGTCACGCCGGGCAACGAGGAGGACGTGGTCTGATCGGGAAGTATTCGGGATTCTCGACCGCGTACTAGATACCGATATAGACCCTAATTTGCCTGGTGAAGCCCGTACTTGCACACTGTTCAAGTGATCGGAACCGAAGTACTCGTCGTCGGCGCCGGCTTCGCCGGGCTCGGTGCCGCCGCACACCTGCGGCAACGCGGCCGCGACGTGCGCGTTCTCGAACGGAGCACCTCCCTCGGCGGCACGTGGCGCGACAACACCTACCCGGGGTGCGAGTGCGACATCCATCCGGCCCTGTACTCGTACTCGTCCGCTCCCCAGGCCGTCTGGGCCCGCGGCCGCGCTACCCAGCCGGAGATCCTCGCGCACCTGCACACGTTCGCCGCAGGGAACGGACTCGACGACCGGATCGCCTACGGCACGACCGCCACCGGGTGCCGATGGGACGAGACGACGGGCCGCTGGCACGTGCGCACCGACCACGGTCCGGACTACGAGGCCCGCTTCCTCGTCCTGTCCACCGGCGCCCTGAACGTCCCGCAGATTCCCCGCCTCGAAGGCTCCTTCGCGGGACCCGCCTTCCACACCGCGCGTTGGGACCACGGCGTCGACGTCACCGGGCGGCACGTCGCCGTGATCGGCACCGGCGCGAGCGCCGCTCAGGTGATCCCGTATCTCGCCGACACCGCCGGCCGCGTCACGCTGTTCCAGCGCACCCCCGCCTGGGTGCTGCCGCGCCGCAGGCAGCACCTACCGCTGCCGCACCGCGCGCGACGGACGGTCGAGTACTGGCGCGGCGAAGCGCTCGTCCCCGCCCTCACCGGGTCCGACCGCCGGCTCGCCCGCCTCGAGGCCCGGGCGCTGCGGCACCTGCACCGGCAGGTTCCCGACCCGGACCTGCGCCGCGCCCTGACCCCGCGGCACCGGATCGGGTGCAAACGGATCCTGTTCTCCGACAGTTACTATCCCGCGCTCGCCCGAGACTCCAGCACGGTGGTCACCACCCCGGTCGCGGGACTGCGCCCGCACGGTGTGCGCACCGTCGACGGTCGGGAACACGCAGCCGACGTCCTGGTGTACGCGACCGGATTCCGGGTGTCCGCCGCGCTCGCCGGCCTGCCGGTCGTCGGCTGCGACGGCCGCACCCTGCTCGAGCGGTGGGGGCGTGACGGCGCGTCGGCGCACCTGGGCACGACCGTCGCCGGGTTCCCCAACGCATTCCTGCTCGGCGGGCCCAACACCGGCATCGGCCACACCTCGCTGCTGTTCATGATCGAGAGCCAGCTCCGCTACGTCGCCGCCGCGATGGACGCCGCCGACCGGGAGGGCGTCACCGCGCTAGAGGTACGGGCCGCCGCCCAGCGAGAGTTCGCCGACGAGATGCGCCGGCGTTCGACGGGCACCGTCTGGACCACCGGGTGCCGGAGCTGGTACCTGGACCGCGACGCGGTCAACCGGTCGCTGTGGCCGGGCTCGTCCTGGCGATACCGGCTGCGCACCCGGCGGTTCGACCGGGAGAACTACACGGCCGCCGGCCCCGCACGACGGCCCTGAACGAGCGCTACACAGGTGCCTGTGCGACCCTGGTCACATGACGATCGACCACCGCGCCTCGCTCTCGACCCTGCTCGACACCCGCTACTCCTGCCGGGCGTTCCTGTCCAAGCCGGTGCCGCGCGAGGACATCGAAACCATGCTGCGGATGGCGCAGCGCACCCCGTCGTGGTGCAACTCCCAGCCGTGGGAGGTCGTCGTGGCCGGCGGGGACGCCATCGAGCGGCTGCGGACCGCGGTGTACGAGCAGGCGGCCTCCGGCCATCTCGACCCGGACATCCCCGGCCCGGCCGAGTACCGCGGGGTGTACGCCGACCGGCGCCGCGGCGCCGGTTACGCCCTCTACAACAGCCTCGGCATCGCCCGCGACGACTACGCCCGCCGCACCGAGCAGATGCTCGAGAACTACCGCTTCTTCGGGGCGCCGCATGTCGCGATCGTCACGACCGACAAGGCACTCGGCACGTACGGAGCGGTCGACTGCGGCGGGTACGTCGCCACCCTGCTCCTCGCCGCGCAGGCGCTCGGCATCGCCGCCGTCCCGCAGGCCGCCGTCGCGATGGCCGCCGGCGCCGTCCGCCGCGAACTCGGCATCTCCGACGAGCGCGACATCGTGTGCGCGATCTCCTTCGGCTACGCCGACGAGAGTCACCCCGCCAACACCTGCCGCACCGACCGGGCGAGCCTGGACGACGCCGTGCGGTGGGTGGAGGAGTAACCACCCCCAGGGGTCCTGGCCCGGGGCGCCCGGGCGACGGAAGGTGGAACTCGCCACCTTCCCCGCCCGAGAGGACACCCCGTGCACCGAATCGAAACCGAGGAGCTGCTCCGCCGTTGGATACCGCGCGCCGTCGCCGGTGAACCGCACGCCGTGGGCGTGGTGGTGAGTTCCGTTCGCCCCCATGTGCTGAGCTTCTGTGCCGCGCGCATGGACGAGGGCACCTGCGCGCACACTCCGGCCGAGGACGTCACCCAGGAGGTCTGCCTCGCACTGACGCGGGCACTGCCGCGCTACCAGGATCGTGGTGCGTCGCTGCTGCGCTTCGCATTCGGGATCGCCACGCACAAGGTCGCGGACGCCCGGCGCAAGGCTGCGCGTACCGTGACGCCGCTGCACGACGTCGCCGGCCCCGGTCCCGAGGAGGGCGTGCTCGACGAGGAGCTGCGCTCCGCGGTCCGCCGGCAACTCGCGCTGCTGCCGGAGCAGCAGCGCCGCGTGGTGCAGCTGCGGATCCTGCAGGGCTACAGCGCCGAACGCACCGCGGCGATGCTCGGCACCTCGGTCGGCGCCGTCCGCATCGCCCAGCACCGCGCCCTGCAGCGAATCCGGTTGCAGCTCAGTCGTGCTGAGCGCGCAGATACCGTCCGAAGTGCGGCACGGTGAATCCGATGAAGCCCCGCTCGGCGGAGTAGATGAGCCCCTTCTTGATGAGCCCGTCCCGCGCGGGCGACAGCGACGCCGGCTTGCGGCCGAGTTCGGCCGCGATCTTCGACGTCGCGACGGGACCGTCGTCGCCGGAGAGGTCGGCCATGGCGCGCATGTACTCCCGCTCCGCGGGGGTGGCGCGCTCGTACCGGGAGCCGAAGAACCCGACGGCGAGTTCCTCCTCGGCGGCGGGCGCGCCGACGCGCACGTCGTCGGCGGTGATCGGGCTTGTCGCCGCGACGTCCCAGGTCGCCTTGCCGTAGGCCTGGACGAAGTAGGGGTATCCGTCGGCCGTCTCGTACAGCGCGTCGAGCGCCTCCTCGGTGAAGGTCACTCCCTCCCGCTCGGCCGGCGCGATGAGCGCGATGTCGGCGGAGCCGCGGTCGAGCCGGTCGATCCGGTGATAGCTGAACAGCCGCTCCGAGTAGCTCTTCGACGCGGAGAGCACCGCGGGCAGGTGCGGCAGCCCGGCGCCGACCACGATGAGGGGTGCGGCGTCCTGGCTGAGCTCGTGGCACGCCCCGCAGATCGCGGAGATGTCCGGTGCGCCGAGGTCCTGCATCTCGTCGACGAACAGCGCGATGCCCACGCCCACGTCGCGGGCGAGCCCGGAGGCGTCGATCAAGAGTTCGACGAGGTCGATCTCGAGGTCGCCGGTGTCGGCGCGGCCCTTGACCGCGGGGGCGTCGATGCCGGGCTGCCACCGCTCGCGCATGCCCTTGTCCGCGGTGGCCCGCAGCGCGAACGACTTGAGTACGCCGAGGAAGTACTCGACCGATTCGGGGTGCGGGTGGGCCGGGGCGATCTCGCGCACCGCCATGTGCAGCGCCGACGACAGCGGCCTGCGCAGGTCCTGGTCGGGCCGGGCCTCGATCTTGCCGGTGCCCCAGCTGCGCGAGATCGCCGCGGAGCGAAGCTGATTGAGTAGGACGGTCTTGCCGACGCCGCGCAACCCGGTGAGCACGACACTGCGTTCGGGGCGGCCGCGGGCGATCCGTTCGAGCACCACGTCGAAGGCGTCGAGCTGCTTCGCCCGGCCGGCGAGCTCGGGCGGGCGCTGCCCCGCGCCGGGAGCGTACGGGTTGCGGACCGGGTCCATCGGTCGATGGTAACGGCGCCGCGCGTGGACACCGCCTCCTTGCACCGCGTGTCGCGGGACATCCCGGATGCGGACATTCGCATAATAGACTTTGACATTCGTTTGCAATAACGCGTAGATGTTCCGGCATGAAGTCCTCCCGAAGTCTCGCGCTCACCGCCGGGCTGGCCACCGTGCTCGTGGCCGGCTGCTCCACCTCCACCGCCGAGGACGCCCCCGCGACCTCCCCGGCCACGACCGCCCCCGCCGAGGTCGCGGCCGCCGAGCCCCGGCTCGCCGTCACCTACGACGGCGGCATTCTCGTCCTCGACGCGAACGCCCTCGACGTCGTCGCCGACCTACCGCTCGACGGATTCAACCGCCTCAATGCCGCCGGCGACGGCCGGCACGTGTTCGTCTCCACCGCCGGCGGCTTCCGCGTCCTCGACACCGGCAGCTGGTCCGAACCCCACGGCGACCACGCGCACCACTACGCGGGCAGCGCGGAACTCACCGACGTCGAGTTCGCCGCCACCAAGCCCGGGCACGTCGTCCGGCACGCGGGCAGGACCGTGCTCTTCGACGACGGCACCGGCCGCATCGACATCCTCGACCCCGCGGACCTCGCCGACGGCACGCCGCAGACCGACACCTACACCACTCCGGAAGCGCACCACGGCGTCGCGGTCGCGCTCGCCGACGGCAGCCTGATCGTCACCCTCGGCAACAGCGAGTCCCGCAACGGCATCGCCGTGCTCGACGCCGAGCGCCGGGAGATCACCCGCAACGAGCAGTGCCCCGGCGTGCACGGCGAGGCCGTCGCCGCCGGCGAGGCCGTCGTGCTGGGCTGCGAGGACGGCCTGCTCGTCTACCGCGACGGCACGATCACGAAGGTGAGCGCCCCCGACCCGTACGGCCGGATCGGCAACCAGGCCGGATCCGAGGAGTCCGACATCGTGCTCGGCGACTACAAGAGCGATCCGGACGCGGAACTCGAACGACCACAGCGTGTCTCACTCACCGATACCCGCACCGGCGAGCTTCGGCTCGTCGACCTCGGCACCAGCTACACGTTCCGCTCGCTCGGGCGCGGACCCCACGGCGAGGCGCTCGTCCTGGGCACCGACGGCGCGCTGCACGTGATCGACCAGAACAGCGGCGCGGCGATCCGGCGCATCGACGTCCTCGCCCCGTGGACCGAGCCCGACGAGTGGCAGTCACCGCGCCCGGCGCTGTACGTGCAGGGCCACACCGCCTACGTCACCGACCCGGCGAACAACGCGCTGCACGCGGTCGATCTCGACTCGGCCGACGTGACAACCGCGTCGCTGCCGCAGACCCCCAACGAGATCACCGGCGCCTAGTCTCGTGGCTTTGGCCGAATGTCACATGGGTTCGATGTCATCGAACCCATGTGACATTCGGCCGGGGTGGGGCGGGCAGAGGTGGTCAGGGGTGGTCAGGGGCGGCTCGGCGGGTCACTCGGATCTCGCCGTTGATGGTGGTGACAGACAATGTCAGTCGTGCGGAGCCGTGCGGCCGATGGTGGAGCACCGCTGCTGCTATCGGTTCGGTCACCAGGTTTCGGATGGTGCGCCGAAGTCCTCGTGCTCCGTATACGGGGTCGAATCCTCGGGTGCATACGAGGGCGACGACGTTGGATCCGATGTCGACCGCGATCGCTCGGCGGGCGAGTCGACGGGTGACGATCTCGATCTCCCGGCGCGTCAGTTCCTCAGCCGTTCGGTCGTCGAACTCGTTCAGCACCACCGTGTCGTCGAGGCGGTTGAAGAACTCGGGATCGAAGAATCGTTCCACCGCGTTCCGAACGACGGCGCGGCTGTCATTCGACCGTGGCCCCCATCCTGCCCGGCGAGCCAACCGCGCCCACGGGGCGCGTCTTCTTCGCGCCACCTCGCGGGATCCGAGGTTCGACGTGAGGAACACGTAGCTGTTGCGGAACGAGATCGTCTGCTGGCCGTTGGCGAGCCGCAGTTCCCCGTGGTCGAGGATCTGCAGGAGCGCTCTCAGAACGGTGACATCTGCCTTCTCCACCTCGTCGAAGAGCACGATTCCCGGAGTGTACGGGTCGCCTTCGATCTTGCTCCTGTCGAACAGCGTGAACGACTCCTTGCTGCCTGCGTACCCGGGTGGCGCTCCGGAGAAGGAGGCAGCGTAGTGCTCCTGGGCGAGCGCGTTCATGTCGATCCGGCACATGTCGTCGGGTCCGGACCGCAGCTCCGCCGCGACTCGGCGAACGAGTTCGGTCTTGCCGACTCCGGTGGGCCCGACGAGGAGGATGTTGGCGAGGGGACGGGTCGGGTCGTGCGCGCCGACCCGTGCCAGCGACACGGCGCGGACGACCGCGTCGACCGCGGGCCGCTGCCCGACGATGCTGGCGTTGAGCCGGTGCGACAGCATCGTCGGATCACCCTTGCCGCCGCCTGGGGCGTCGGCCGGTTCCGCGATCTTCACCCGAGTGCGATTCTGGTCGTGGAACATATCGGTGAGATAGGGCATCTGGGCTCCAGGTATCCGCGGCTACGCCTCGGCGGTCTCTTCGACGGGCAGCGAACCGACTCGGCAGTCTGCCACTCCCACGGTATCTCTCGTGATGGCCTCGACCCGTTCCTGAGCCTTCTGAGCATCGGTCACCCACAGCTTGTAGAACTCGAACGGGCAGTCCGCGACCCCCTTGTCTCCGTCGCCGGCCGCGTGGACACCTGAGTAGCCGCGGTGCAGCAGCTTGAAGAGGTGGTTCTGCGACTGGTCGTTCTCGCGAGCGTCGCGGATGGCCGAGACCGACAGCTGGGCATACTGGATGCCGTACTCCTCTTCCCCGGTCTCACCGAGGGTGCGTCCGTCGAATCCGATGATCGCCGAGTGCCCGAAGTAGGAGTAGACACCGTCGAACCCGGCGGCGTTCGCGACGGCGACGTAGCAGTTGTTCGCCCACGCCATCGCCTTCGACATCAGCACCTGCTGGTCTTTCGCGGGGTACATGTAGCCCTGGCAGCGCACGATCAGTTCGGCGCCCTTCATCGCGCAGTCACGCCAGATCTCCGGGTAGTTGCCGTCGTCGCAGATGATCAGGGAGATCTTCAGTCCCTTGGGGCCTTCGGTGACGTGAGTGGTGTCGCCCGGATACCAGCCCTCGATCGGGCACCAGGGCAGGATCTTGCGGTACTTCTGGACGATTTCGCCCCGATTGTTCACCAGGATCAGGGTGTTGTACGGCGGCTTGGTCGGGTGGTCTTCGTGCTGCTCACCGGTGACCGAGAAGACGCCCCACGTGTCGGCCTCCCGGCACGCTGCCGAGAAGATGGCAGTTTCGTCGCCGGGAATAGTCGCTGCAGTCGCGTACATCTCCTGCTCGTCGTACATGATTCCCTGCGTCGAGTACTCGGGAAACACCACCAGGTCGAGTCCCGGCAGACCCGACTTCATCCCGATCATCATGTCGGCGATGCGTCGTGCATTGTCGAGCACCCCGGCCTTGTCGTGCAGGCGCGGCATCTTGTAGTTGACCACCGCCACGCCGACGGTGTCGCTGCTGGAGGAGATGTCTCCATGTCGCATATCGTGCTCCTTCTCAGAGTTCGCCCGGCGGGTTCGCCGGGCTCAGTTGTGGACGGGACTGCATTGGGGGGAAGGCTTTTCGTCGGGACGAGATGATGTAGGGAGGCCGAGGGCAGCGGCGATCCCCACGAGGACGGCGAGGACCACCCCCCAACCGGCCGCGGTGAACGTGGTGGCGTGGAGGCTGCCGGTCAAGGCGAGGAACGCCGGGACGGTACATGTCGGCTGGCTGAGGAGGATCGCGACCCAACCCGTGAATCGGGTGAGTCCGTCGAACCCGAGAGCGAGAATCAGGAAGAACAACGCCCACAGGAATGCCCACGAGAGCCAGATGACGCCGAAGACAGGATCGCCGACAATGGTGAACGACAGCGCCGAGTAGACGAGGGCGGCGATCGCGACGAAGCCGGAGAACCATCCGATGCCCTGCGGCTCGAGTCCGGCCAGGTTCACGATTCCCACGTACAGGTAGGTGAACCCGAACAGATAGAGGCCGGATGCGGCCAGAACGTCCCCCGCATCCCCCTGGGCCTGGATCAACAGGGCGGTAGGTATGACGCACTGCAGCGCACCTACGAACAAGTTCAACACTGCGGCCGACCTGACGGGTACGACGGAGAGAAGCATCAACCCGTTGACGAGGAGAACCGCTCCCACGTACAGCAAACCGACATTGCCCACCGGACACCTCGCATTACTTCCAAACGAAACTGTTTCGAATGAAAATAGTGTCTGGCGCCACACATGTCAACGAGTATTCGTCAGAACGCCGTCAGAACCTCGAAGTCCACGCCGTCAGCGATGGACAAGTGAATCCTCTGTCGAGCCACCCTGTTTCGGAATTCGACCGTGCCTCGCGGTCCGTCGAACGCAGCCCCGTCCACCACGTCGTCGAGATCGGCCGTATCCGCCGTTCCAGCGCGGGCGACGAGACTGGCCAAGGTGTTCATGCCTTCGTAGCAGGATTCGGCGGCATTGTTCAGCGCGGGCGCGTGCGGCCCGTGCATCTCCACGTACCCGGTGAGCAAGTCCATCGAGTCGGCGCCGACCAAGGAACGGAAGTAGGCGGCGGCGACGTAGAGGTTCTTCGTCGCCGCCGGCCCACTTGCAAGCAGCATGTTCTCTTCCATGAGCGGGCTGAATCGGACGACCCGGTCGGCCAGCCCTCGCCGCGCGAAGGCCCGGTTGAACTCGACAGCGTCCTGGCCGACAAGGAGCATCACCACTCCGTCGCACCGAGCGGCCGCGACCGCGTCCACGACATGTTTCATGTTGGCACGTCCGAGGTCGACGAACGACTCGCCGACGATTTGCAGGTCGAACTCGTGCGCGTACATGCGTATTGCATGGAGGGAACCGCGGGGCCATATGTAGTCGTCCCCGACGACGAACCAGCGACGCGTACCCACGTTCTCCCGCAACCATTTCAGTGCAGGCGCGATCTGCTGCGCGGGGGTTTCGCCGCAGCAGTAGACGCCACCGCGACTCTCGCCCCCCTCGTAGAGGGAGGTGTAGGCGTACGGAACGCGGCCGGCCACCACCGGGGCGATGGCATGACGCACGGACGAGATGTGCCAGCCGCTGACCGCATCGATCGAACGAGTGGACACAAGACGACGAATCTCGGTGGCGATCCGCCGAGGGTCGCCACCTCCGTCCACGATCTGGACACAGACCTCGCGACCGAGGACGCCACCCGACGAATTCAGGTCGCGCGCCGCCAACTCACTCACCGCTTCGCAGGACGGGCCGAACAGACCGGCCGGTCCCTGCAGCGGCACCACCATGGCCACACGCCATTGTGACGCGCGTGCACGATCGAGCAACGCGCTCACGTCGATGCCCTCACGGCACCGCGGGCAACGACCCGCACGTAGGCTATCATTTCACTTGGAAGTATTGTCTGTGAAACGTGAACTATGCAATAGCGCGGGGGCTGTCATGTCGGACAAGGGTGTTGCCACATCGATGGAAGCATCTGCGACGACCGCGCTCGTCCGCGCCGCACGCCTCGCCGCGCAGTCGATCGAGGCCGTCCTCTCGTCCGACGAGCTCAACATGGACCACTTCCTCGTACTCGAGGCACTGGCAGTCCGGCCGGGACTGACGATGGCCGAACTGCGCGAACAAGTCCAGACCCCCGCGCCGACACTCACTCGGGTCGTCGACCGCCTGGCCTCCGTCGCGGCGGTATACCGCGAGGTCGATGCTCACGATCGCCGGAAGACCCGGGTCTACCTGAGCGTGCGGGGCAAGAAACTCTTCAACCGTCTCTCCGCGTCCGTTCGCGACGTCGAGCAGGCATGGCCGGGACCGCTTCCCGGTGGTCTACCCGGTGACGTGCACCCGATCCTCGCCGCGTTGGAGGAGGCCGCCGCTCGCGAGTCTCATGGCCGAATGTCACATGGGTTCGATCGAACCGAACCCATGTGACATTCGGCCGACCAGCGGGCGGGCGGGCAGCCGGCCGGTCGGCGGGCGGGCGGGCGTGGCTCAGCGCTCGATCCTCGCCCGCAGCAGGAAGGTGTTGTAGTCCGACCACGTCGAGAGCATGAAGTACAGGTCCTCGTCCGTCGACCACGGATGGACGAACCCGCCGTACAGCTCCGGGTGCTGCTCCACACCGACCAGCCGCGCGCTCTCCGACCACACTCCCTGGGGCGACTCGGCCTCCCGCACTACGATCGCGGCCTTGGCGGTGTCCAGGTACGTCATCTGCCAGCGGTCCGCGGCGGCGTCGTAGCGCACGGACAACTCCCCCGCGGGGCCGTGCACGACCGGCGTCGCCGCAGTGTATCCGCCGGCAGGGGTCCAGTTCCCGTCGCGCCAGTACTGGTAGGCGCCCGGCTCGAGCACCCGGTCCTCGGGCACCCGGGCCAGCGCCACCGAGCCGAGCCGGGTATTGGGGGTGCCGAACAGGTACACGTACCCATGTGCCGGCACCGCCGCGGCCACCTGGAAGTTGGTGACGCCGAAGATGTTGTCCCACTTGGCGTACGGATCCTTGGTCCAGGTGGAACCGCCGTCGTCCGAGTACGCGATGCCACCGTGGTTGGTCCACCACGTGCCGGGAATGCTGTTCCAGGTCCGGATGGACATGTACGTCAGGTACTGGCGGTCGCCGATCGCGAATCCCGACGTCGGGATCGCGGTGATCTCGACGTTGTCGAGCTTGCGGCTGCCGAGAATCTCGGCGGCGTGGCACCGCGAGTCCTGCACCATCGAGTCGAAGCTCATCCCGTCGGCGAGATCGCGGTCGGTGGAGAAGGCCAGCACGTTGCTGCGCCAGTCGCCACCCTGCCCGCCCGGCGGATGGAAGCCCTTGCCGACGGTGTCACCGAACGCGACGGCGATCCGGCCGGGCTCCGACTCCCACATGATGCCCAGATCGGTGCCGTACACCTGCCACCGCTTGTCGGTCCGGGTGACCGATCCGGCGCCCGTCTGCTTGGCGACGGTGGAGACCTCGACGACCTGCGGAGCCGGGAGCGCGGGCGCCTGCGGGGCGGGCTCGATCGGCGGGGTCTCGGGCGCCGGAAGCGGCGGCAGCGGCTCGGCCCCCTCGCCGGGCACCGGAATGCCGAGGTGGAAGGGACTGGGCTTCAGGGCGATCCGGGGAAAGACCGGATCCGGGGTGGCCGGCTCGTCGGTCAGGTCCGGGCACGGATCGGTGCACGGGTCGACCGGCAGCGGCGGCGGATCGATCCGCACGGGCTCCGGTTCCGGCGCCGGGTACGGCACGGTGGTGATCACCGGGTACGGCACCGGGATGTCGAGGTCCTTCGGGATCAGCGACTCGTGCTGCCACGTGTCGCTCGCACACGGGCCGCTGCCGGGCACCCCGTCCGTCGCGGGCTCGGCGGGTGCGGCATGTGCCGGCGTCGCCGCCAGCACCGCAGCGAGCAGCGCGATCACCGGCGCCTGCCGTGTCATGGGTTCCCTCCCGTGCGTCACCGTGCCGGACGGCCCGGCGCCGCACAGGAGGGTACCGCCGGCGCATCCGGGCGGCTTCCCGACGTGGCTCTGCGCCTTTATATCCCTCTCTCGGAAAAGTCCGAGAGATTCGAAGAGTTCCGAATCAACGGAACTCGTCGGGCGTGTACCCGCGGGGCTCCACCAGCACGAGCCAGTTTCCCGAGTTGTCCCGGAACACGACCTCCACGCCGTAGGGACGCTCGGACGGCGGCTGGGTGAATTCGACGCCCTTGGCCGTGAGCTCCTCGTACGTCTTGCGGCAGTCCGTGGTGCGGAGCCCGAAACCGCCCATGGTGCCGTCGGCCAGCGCGCGGCGCACCGCCCCGGCCATGTCCGGCCCGAGGGGTGGGCCGGGCACCATCAGCGTCACCTCGAGTTCCGGGTGGTCCGGGTGCGCGACGGTCACCCAACGGAAGCCCTCGCCTATCGCCACGTCCGCGGGGTGATCATGGCGTGTCTTCCGGGTCGGTGGTGCGGCACGCCTCGACCGTAGATCGACAGGAACGGTGCGGGCTTCTCCGAAATTGCGCAGTTCGACGGCGGTCGCTCAGACCGTGCATGAACACCCAGCAGCCCGGGATGCGGGGCGCACCGGACTCGGCGAACGTGGCCTGATACTCGGTGGGAGTGACGCCGACCAGCTGACGGAACCGGGTGCTGAACGACCCGAGGCTGCTGTACCCGACGAGGTGACAGATCTCCGTCACGGTCAGGTTCGTCGCGCGCAGCAGGTCCTGCGCCCGCTCGATGCGTCGTTCGGTGAGGCGGGCCCCGGGCGTCCTGCCGTACACGGCGGTGAAGCAGCGCAGGAAGTGGTACTTCGAGACCCCCGCGGCGGCGGCGAGCCCGGCGAGGTCGAGAGGTTGCGCGTACTCCCGGTCCGCGAGATCGCGGGCGCGGCGCAGGTGCGGCAGAAGCTCCTCGGGCACGCGGCGCGGCATGCGCCCAGTATCGCAAGGCACCGCTCGACAGGAATTTCTGTCCATATCTAGGAGACGTCGTAGAGATCGCGATTTCGTCTCGACTGTGCGAGGCAGGCCGTCGCACGGAATCGCCCGAACCGGACAAAACGGCCGGAAACGCGGTGGGGGACCAGGCAACCCGCGCATCCGGCCCCGAAGACAACGATTGTGTAACGTATCCGGGAGGTTCCTGTCCCGACAAGCGGAGGTGATCGTCCGTGCTGCTGTCCGAAGTCCGTGCCCGGCCCGGGTACTCCCTGCTCGTGGGGGTGGGGCTGATGGTCTCGGCGATCGTGATCGGTGTCCACCTCGAGAACGCCGTCACCGGATACCTCATGGACCTGTCCGTCTTCCGCGACGCGGGGTGGGCGTTCCTGCACCACACCCCCCTCTACACCGAGGGCTTCCACACCAACTCGGGATTCCGGTTCATCTATCCGCCGTTCGCGGCGTTCCTCTTCGCCCCGCTCCCCCTGCTCAACGCGACGTTGATGCAGGTGCTGTGGACCGCGGGGTTGATCGGCCTGGTGTGGTGGGTGCTGAAGGTCTCGCTCGACCGCATGGACGTCCGTCGCGCGAACCTGGCCGCGACCGCCGCGCTGGGCGTGGCGCTCTGGCTCGAACCCATCCGGTCCAACTTCGTGTTCGGGCAGATCAACATCATCCTCATGGCCCTGGTCGTCGCCGACGTCCTCGGTGTGATCCCGCAGCGGTTCCGCGGCGTCGGGATCGCGCTCGCCGCCGCGATCAAGCTGACCCCCGCCGCGTTCGGTGTGCTGTTCCTGCTCCGTCGGGACATGCCGTCCGCGGCGCGCGCCTTCGGTGCGTTCCTCGCCGTCGCAGGCTTCGCGTACTGGCTGCGCCCGGAATCCTCCGTGTACTTCTGGACCACCGAAGCCTGGGCCACCGACCGGGCCGGCGACCAGGACTTCTTCCGCAACCAGGCGCTCAGCGGCCTGCTCGCCCGGCTCGGCCTCGAGGGCCACGCGTACACCGCGGCGTGGCTCGCGGGCGTCGCGCTCGTCGTCGGAGCGGCGCTCTGGGCCGCCCACCGCTTCACCCGGGCCGGCGAGCATGTCGTCGCCCTCGGGGTGATCGCGCTGGCGACCCTGCTCGCAGCGCCCATCGCGGTCACGCACCACTGGGCATACAGCGTGCTGCTCGTCGCGGTCGCGCTGGCTCCCCGGTACCGCTCGTGGTGGCCCGTGCTGCTGCCGGCCACGCTGGTCTTTCTCGTCGGACCCAACTACCTGCTCGAGGACACCTCCACGCACGGCTGGGTCGAGTCGGCCATCCAGCAGACCCTCGGCAACGCGCAGTGCGTCACCGGTCTCGCGGTGCTCGTCGCCGCGGTCGTCGCGGCACGTTCCCGCCGCCCCGGCGCGGTCCCGGCGCCGGTCGGCGCTCGCACCGCTCAGCTCCAGAACGCCCCGGCCAGGACGTAGATCGCGGTTCCGGCCACGGTGCTCAGCGCGGCGCTGCGCCGCCACAGGTGCACCGCGACGGTTCCTACCAGGCCCAGCACCGCCGGTAGCCACGTCGTCGGCCCGACGTCGCGCAGGGTGTACATCACCAGGATGACCATCACGCCGGCCGGCATCGCGGCGCCGAGGTACCCCACCACGTCCGACTCCCGCAGCCGGGCGAGCGCGGCGAACGGCGCCGCCCGCAGGCCCACGGTGACGAGGAACATCACGATCAGGGCAGCGACGACGTAGCCGGCGCCCGGTACCGGCTCAGGCACGAGCCACCTTGTTGCGGTAGACGAACCGCACCAGCAGGCACGCGACGAACAGTCCCAGCGAGATCACCAGCATGCCGTCCTTCGACACGGCCGCCCCGACGAGGCCGCACACCACCGCGAGAGCCGAGGCCGGCAGGTCCCGCCCGAGGCGGAAGGCGTCGAGCGCGAGCACGGCGAACAACGCGGTGAGGGCGAACTCCAGGCCCGACAGCCCCGCCGGCAGCGCCGCGCCGATCAGGGCGCCGACGGTCCCGGAGGCGACCCACAGCAGCTGGCAGGTCGCCGCGACCGTCAGCATCCGCGGGCCGGTCAGCTCGTCGCGGTGCTTGGTGGCGACGATGGCATAGGTCTCGTCCGTGAGGGCGTAGACACCGTACGCCCGGCCGAGCCGGCCGCGGATCTTCTCCAGGGGGAACGACAGCCCGTAGAACACGTGCCGGAAGTTCACGAGCAGGGTCGCCGCGGCGATCGACGCCACCGGCGTCACCGCACCGATCAGGCCGACGGCGAGGAACTCCATCGAGCCCGCGTAGATCACCGTCGAGAAGACGGGCGCCCACCACCAGTCGAAGCCCGACTGCGTGAGCACGACCCCGAACGCGAGACCGAGCGGGATCAGGCCGAGACCGACCGCCCAGGAGTCGCGGACACCCGTGCGGATCTCGGGGAGACGGCTACCGGACATGGCTCCAGGCTATGGGGTGCCCTGTTCGACGGCCGCACCAGGACTCTGCGTTCCTCCTCCGAGAACCCGCCCCAGATTCCGTGCCGTTCCCCGGCCTCGAGCGCGTGCCGGAGACACTGCGTCCGCACCGGACAGGACTGGCAGATCCGCTTCGCGGCACGAACCCGGTCGGTGCGCGCCTCACCCCGTTCGTTGTCCGGATGGAAGAACGTCGCGGCATCGGCGTCCCGGCAGGCGGCGTGCAGCTGCCAGTCCCAGGACTCCGCGATCGCCGGGGGTAACGTCAACAGCTTGGGCGCGGGCATGATTCTCCCTTCTCTGGGCGGCTTCGCCGGTGCGTCCTCGAGGCGGTGGGGCCGCCCGAGGGACTCACGCGCGGCGGAGGCGCCGGATGGTGCGGATGAGGGTGTCGGTGGAGGTGTCGCCGGTGTCGGGCTCCGCCTGGCCGGTCAGGGCGGGTGCCAGGGCCAGGGCCTGGGTCTTGCCGAGTTCGACGCCCCACTGGTCGAACGAGTCGATGCCCCAGATCACACCCTGGACGAACACCTGATGCTCGTACAACGCGATCAACTGGCCCAGCGTCGCCGGGGTCAACGCCGGGGCGAGCAGGGTGGTCGAGGGCCGGTTGCCGGGCATCACCTTGTGCGCCACCACCCCCGGGTCGGTGCCGTCGGCGGCGACCTCGGCCGCGGTGCGCCCGAACGCGAGCACCTGCGCCTGGGCGAGCATGTTCGCCAGCAGGATCTCGTGCATGCTGCCGGTCCCGCCGACGGTGGGCAGATCCTCGCCCGCGGCGGCGAAACCGACGAAATCGGCCGGGACCAGCCGGGTGCCCTGATGCAGCAGCTGGTAGAACGCGTGCTGCCCGTTGGTGCCCGGCTCCCCCCAGAAGATCTCCCCGGTGTCGTAGTCCACCGCGGTGCCGTCCAGCCGCACGCTCTTGCCGTTCGACTCCATGGTCAGCTGCTGCAGATACGCCGGCAGCCGGGCCAGGTCCTGACTGTAGGGCAGCACCGCCCGGGACTGGGCGCCGAGGAAACTGGCGTACCACACCCCCAGCAGCCCGAGCAGCACCGGCGCGTTCGCCTCGAGCGGCGCGGTGGCGAAGTGCTCGTCGACGGTGTGCATCCCGGCGAGGAACTCGGCGAAGCGGGCCGGCCCGATCG
>NZ_JBSNCE010000043.1:0-33041 GCF_053764755.1 Rhodococcus sp. 2H158 | reverse complement strand
ACGAGGGTTGCGCGGGCGCGTTCCCCCGCGACCCTCGTCGCATCTGGGGACCGTCGAGTGCGCAGTTCTCGTGGCCGATCCCGGTGTGTCGTCCCAAGATGTGCACACTCGCGCGAGTTGTCCACAGGCCGTCGCGATCGCGGTTCCCTCCCGCACGGTCACCGGGCATCCTCGGCGATCATGGGGGAAATCGACGAACCGTTCCTGGGAACGCAGGCCGTACGGGCGGGCCTTCTCACACCGCACCAACTTCGGCGCTTCCGGCGCGTACACCGGGACGTGTACATCCACCGGGACGCGGCCGTCACACCGTACGGCCGCGCACGGGCCGCATGGCTCTGGGCGGGAGGCGACGGCGTGCTGGCCGGCTACTCGGCCGCTGCTCTGTTCGGCAGCCGATGGATCGACGCGACCGCGCCCGCCGAACTGATCCGACGCGGTAGCCGCCGGGGTACGGCCGGGGTCGTCGTGCACGCCGAGACGATCCTCGACGACGAAGTGTGCACGCTGGCAGACATGCGAGTGACGTCTCCGGCCCGAACCGCGTTCGATCTCGGCCGTCGTCTCGTCCTGGATACCGCGGTCGAACAGCTCGACGCGCTGTGCCGGGCCACCCGCTTGGATCCTGCGCGTGTCGCCGAACTGGCCGATCGGCACAGCGGCGCCCGCGGCGTGCGGCGGCTGAGGCAGGCGCTCCCACTGGTCGACCCCGGAGCCGAGTCGCCCCCGGAGACGCGAGTACGGCTGCTTCTCGTGCGCGGCGGCCTACCCCGCCCCAGCACCCAGGTCCCGGTCGTTGGCGGGGACGGACGCATCCTGGGGTGGGCCGACCTGGGCTGGAAGCAATGGCGCACCGTCGTCGAGTACGACGGCATCCATCACTGGACGGACGAGCGACAGCGCACTAAGGACATCGAACGATACGAGGCATTCGCGGCGCTGGGCTGGTCCGTGGTCCGCGTCAACTCCGAACAACTGCGCCTGCGCCCCGCATCGGTCGTGGACGCGTGCGGATGCGGCTTCGAGCGGCAGGCGCTCCCGTCCGACCGCCGAGTGCGCACAATTCGCGCTGACTCACGGCGTGTCGCCACGAGAAGTGCGCGCTCACGGGGCGACGGACGCGCGCAGGGCGGGAGCGGCGGGCCGACGCAGAGCGTCCGCGAGATCGTCCAGCCGGACCGGTTCGGCGACGAGTTCGTCCCACGGGTACGTGCCGGCCGTGCGGGTCAGGAACGCCACGGCACGACGGAGGTGGGTGGGCTCGTAGTTGTGGACTCCGGTGACGGTGAGCCACCCCCGCACGACGGCCTCGGGATCGAGGGGCACCGAAGGACCCGGTGTCACGGACCCGGCCAGCACGAGGCGGCCCCCGACGTCGAGCCGGTGCAGGCACTCCCCCACCGCCGCGACGGATCCGGAGAAGTCGAGCGCGACGTCGACGGGGCCGCCCTCGTCGCCGAGTGCCCCGAACCGCTCGGCCACCGCGATCCGTTCCGCATCCGGGTCGGCGACGCGCACATCGGCACCGGCCTCCGCGCACAGCGCGATCGCGGTGACCCCGAGCAGGCCGGCACCGCACACCAGCACCCGCCGGCCGGCGACGTCACCGGCCGCCTCGACAGCGGCGACCGCCGTCGCCGTCGCACATGCCGCCGGGGCCACGACGACGTCCGGCACCGAGTCCGGCACCCGGACCACGCCCACCCCGGCCGGCAGCACGATGTGGTGGGCGAAGCCGCCCGACAACGCCCAGTCGCCGTCGAACGGTTCGTGCCCCACCTTGCGCACGGCCCGGCACTTGGCGGTCCGTCCGGACACGCACCTGTCGCACGCGCCGCACGATGCCGTGACAGTCCACACGACGCGCGTGCCGACGACGGTCCCGGCACCGGGACCGGCCGCGACGACGTCACCGACGGCTTCGTGCCCCAGCACCGACGGCCGCGGCCCGGGCCGCCGTCCGGCGACGGTGTGCAGATCGCTGCCGCACACGGTTGCGAGCCGGACACGCACCAGCAGTTCCCCGGCACCGAGGCGCGGGACGGGGACGTCGCGCACGTCGACGCCGTCGCCCGTCCACACGGCCGCGCGCGTCAGACCACCAGCGACCGGATCCATCCCGACATCCTTTCGATCAGGTAGACGACGGCGAACACGATGATCACGATCGCTCCGGCGAACTCGAAGTTCAGGGTTCGGATCGCCTCGAACAGCAGGAAGCCGACGCCGCCGGCGCCGACGATGCCGAGCACCGTCGAGGTGCGAATGTTGACGTCGAGCAGGTAGAGGCTCGAGCCGATGACGGACGGCACCGCCTGCGGAATCACCGCCGCGAACAACGTCTTCCACCAGCCCCCGCCGACGGCCCGCACCGCCTCGACCGGCCCGGGATCGATCTCCTCGACTGCGTCCGCCACGAGTTTGCCGAGGAATCCCACGGATCCGAGAGCGAGGGCGCACGCCCCCGCGACGGGGCCGAGGCCGATCGCGGCGACGAAGATCACCGCGAGGATCAGCTCGGGCACCGCGCGGACGAACAGGATCACCGAGCGGGCCGACCAGTACACAGCCGGGTTCGGGGACACGTTGCGGGCGGCGAGTATCCCGAACGGCAGGGAGAGCACGATCCCGGCGGCCGTGGCGACCGCACCGATCGCGAGGGTTTGCAGGACGGCGTCGAGCAGCCTGCCGCCGACCGCCGTGAAGTCCGGCGGGAGCAGCCGGGTGAACACCTCGAGCGACGGGCCGATCCACGTGACCAGCGCACGCGGGTCGATACGCAGGCTGATCAGTGCACCGATCGTGGCGGCGGCGACCGTGCCGGAGAAGATGAGTCGCGCGGCCCTTTCCCGGCGCGGATCCGGAACGGAGGGTGCCAGCAGAACCCGCCGGACGACGACCGCGAGCACCTCCATCGCGGCGATGATCGCGAGGATCACGCACACGATGCCCAACGCCCGCGGATACACCAGTCCGCGCAGGGCGTCCTGGAGCGCGAACCCGATGCCGCCGGCGCCGACGAAACCGAGCACGACGGAGGTGCGCAGGTTGATGTCGATGCGGTAGACGAAGGTACCCATCCAGGACGGAACCACCTGGGGCACCACGGCATTGAGCATCTCGCGGACATAGCCTGCACCCGTGCTGCGTACCGCCTCCCGTGGTCCGGGATCGGTCTGCTCGACGGCGTCGGCGAACAGCTTGCCGAGCATGCCGATGGAATGCAGCGCGAGCGCGAGCACGCCGGGCAGGACACCGATGCCGAGGGCGCGGACGAACAGCACCGCGAACAGCAGGTCCGGCACCGCCCGGCAGAAGGTGATCACCGCGCGCGCCGCCGTGTACACGACGGGGTGCGGGGTGGTGTTGCGGGCGGCCAGGAAGGCCAGCGGCACCGACGCGACGGTCGCGAGCACCGTCCCGAGCACCGCCATCAGCAGCGTGTCGAGGGCGAGTTTCCAGATCCGGCCCGGATCGTCGAGGGTCGGTGGCAGCATGCGGCCGAGCAGGCCGGCGACGTCGTCGAGCCCGTCGAGCAGTGCCGCAGGGGCGAAGTCGATGTAGTGGGCGGAGACCAGGACGGCGAGGAGCGCGACGGCCGCGCACGTTCCCAGCAGACGCCGGCGGCGGACGGCCGGCCGCGGCAGGCGCCGCCCGACGCGGTCGGGCGGCGACGGAGCGAGGGCGGTGCTCACGACGGTCCCGTCGGCGCCGAGGCCGGCCGGACGGCCGGGTCGACCCGCCGATAGATGTCCATGGTCTCACCCCTGCTCAGCTCCACGGCCGGCCGGTCGAGCACCTTCCGTCCGCCGCGCAGGCCGACGATCCGGTGGGCCCAGCCCAGCGCAAGGTCCACCTGGTGCAGGGTGCACACGACGGTGAGCTTGTCCTCCATGCACACGCGGAAGAGCAGGTCCATCACCACCCCGGCGTTCTCGGGGTCGAGGGACGCGACCGGTTCGTCGGCCAGCAGGACGGTGGGACGCTGCATCAGCGTCCGCGCGATCGCGACCCGTTGCTGCTGCCCACCGGAGAGGGTGTCGGCGCGACGATCCGCGAGGTCGGCCAGCCCCACGCGGTCGAGGTGGGCGAGGGCCTCGGTGCGCATCCGCTTCGGGTACGTCGCGGCGCCGTAGCGGGGCAGGCGCAGGCGCCCGAGCCCGCCGACGAGGACGTTCTCGAGGCAGCTGAGCCGGCCGACGAGGTTGAAGTGCTGGAAGACGAACCCGACCTCCCGCCGCAGCATGCGCAGCTCGGCGCGGGACGCCAGATCGACGCGGGTGCCGGCCACCTCCACGGCCCCGTCGGTGACACTGTGCAGACCGTTGAGGCAGCGCAGCAGCGTCGACTTGCCGGAGCCGGACAGGCCCAGCAGTACGACGAGTTCGCTGCGGTGCACCTCGAGGTCGACACCGTCGAGAGCCACGGTGTCGCCGAACTTCTTCGTGACGCGACGGGCGGAGACGACGACATCATCGCCCGCGACGGTGGGGTCGTCGTCGCCCGCGACGGTGGGGTCGTCGTCGCCCGCGACGGTGGGGTCGTCGTCGCCCGCGACGGTGTGATCGCTGTTCAACTCAGCCCTTGCACTTGTCGGACTCGGTCAGGGCACACACCTCGCGCACACCCTCGTAGTCGGCGTCGGTCGCGGCGACGACGCCCCACGCCCGTTCGTCGGTGATGCGGCACTCGCCGTCGCACAGTCCCGCGGCGCGCATGTGATCGGCGTTGGCCTTGTCGACGAAGATCGTGCGGAGCCGGTCGACGGTGTCGGCACCGAGCGAGTTGCTCGCCACGAACAGCGAGCCGGCGATCGTCTCGGACTCCCAGACCTTCTTCAGTTCGCCTTCCTTCAGGTCGCCGCTGGCGATCATGGTCTCGTCGACCATGGTGTCGAAGGCGAATCCGGCATCGCAGTCGCCGGCGGCGATCGCGAGGGCCGAGGCGTCGTGGCCGCCCGCGTAGATCGGGTTCACACCGGCGGCGACGGCCTGCTCGGTGCCGGATTCGACGACGCCGGCCTCGATGAGTCCCGCGGAGGGGTAGAGGAATCCGGACGTGGATCCCGGGTCCACGAAGCACACGTCCTTGCCGGCGAAGTCGTCGATGCCGTCGATCTCGGTGTTGTCGGAGCGGGTGAGGCCGTAGGACCGGTAACCCGGCTCGCCGCCGGCGTCCTGGACGACGGCGCCGAGCGGGCTGACATCGGCGCCGTTGACGCCCGCCACGACGTAGGCGAACGGGCCGAAGAAGGCGAGGTCGACGTTGTCGGCGATGATGCCCTCGACCACGCCGGCGTAGTCGGAGGCCTGCACGAACTCGACCTCGGCACCGGTCTCGCGCTCGAGGAGCGCGATGAGCGGGTCGTAACCGGCCTGCAGGTCCGCCGAGTTCTCGGCGGGAATCGCAGCCAGGGTGAGCTTCTCGGGGAAGCCCTGGGCGTTGACGGCGTCGGGATCGGAGCCGCCGCAGGCGGTGAGGGTGAGAGCGAGGCCGGTCGCGAGCGCGGTCGCGGCGACCGTTCGGCTGGAGAAGTGCATGTCGGGAAGTCCTCGGGGTCGGGGTGTCTGTCAGGACTGCAGGAGCAGATCGGGCAGGTCGGCGACGGAACCGACGATGTGGGTGGCCCCGGCGTCGCGCAGCGCCTGTTCGTCGTGGGCGCCGGTGCGGGTGCCGGCGACGACGGAGGCACCGGCGCGGCGGCCGGAGAGCATGTCGCCCACGGTGTCGCCGACCACGGCGACCTCGCGAACGTCGTCGATCTCGGCGCGCAGCAGTGCGGTGAGCACCAGGTCGGGGTACGGCCGGCCGCGACCGGCATCGGACGGCGCGAGGGTGAGATCGGCGAGGTCCTCCCAGCCGAGGGCGGCGAGCAACCGGTCCTGGGTGGCGCGGCTGAAGCCGGTGGTGAGGGCCACGGCGACACCGGCGTCGCGCAACCTGGTGATCGCCTCGGCGGCCCCGGGGATCGGCTCGACCTCGCCGGCGTCGACGAATTCGTCGTAGGCCCGTTCGAAGGCGGCGTTCGCGGCGCGGGCCCGTTCCTCGGAGCCGAACAAGGACCGGAAGACGACGATCTTGGACCGGCCCATCGTGTCGAGGACGTAGCGCCGGGCGGCGTCGCGTTCGGGCCCGTCGGTGGGCAGTCCGACGCTGGTGGCGGCCGCGTCGAAGGCGCGGAGAACGAGGCCGCCGTCGGCGACGGTGGTGCCGGCCATGTCGAGCACGGCCAGTCGGATGACAGTCATTGCTACTCCGGAATCGTTGCGGGAGAGGATGTTCAGAGCTCGAGGAGATCGGCGGTCCGCTCGCCGAGGTAGGGGCCGAGGGTCATGCCGCGGCCGCCCGGTCCGGCAATGATCCAGATGTCGTCGTCGACGCGGGCACGGTGGACGAGTTCGGTGGGATCGAGGCACTGGCTGTAGACCCCGGCCCAGCGCCGCACGACCGGCGGGAGCCGGCGTCCGAGCAGTTCCTCCGCGACGGTGACGAGGTGCTCGTACGGGGCCTCGTCGACGTCGAAGGCGAACGGTTCGTCGTACTCGTGGGTGTCGCCGAGAGTGAGCCCGCCGTCCAGGCGCTGCACGCACAGCAGCTGCATGCGGTGCTGCTCGGCGGTGAGCGTCTGCGGTTCGCGCGCCTTCAGCTCCTCCAGCGCGGCCCCGGCGAATCCCGGGTAGTAGCGCAGGCTGTCGCCGTCGGCGACGGACGTGGTGAGCGTCTCGCCCAGCGGCGCGGTCTGCATCATCTGCAATCGCACGCGGCGCAGGGGCAGGTCGCCGCCGAGTTCGCGGGCGAGACCGGACAGGGTCGCTCCGGGGCACACGAGCACGAGGTCGGTCTCGTGGACGGTGCCGTGGTCGTCGCGCACCTGCACGGTGCCGTGGGCGGTGCGGGTCACGGTGCGCGCCTCGGTTTCCGGCCGGAATCGATACCGCCCGGAGGTGGCGAGGTGCCACCGGATCGCGGGCAGGGCGACGCGGGATTCGACGGCGGCGTCGGTGCTGCAGTGCAGACCGGCGGCGAACTTGCCGCGCAGGGCGGGATTGAGCTGGCGGACCGCCTCGGGCTCGAGCAGGGTGAAGCCCCGGTCACGGGCGTCGGCGCGGCCGGCGGCCTCCCGGGCGACGGCCACCTCGGCGTCGCTGCGAAGAAGGGTGATCGATCCGTTCGCCCGGAAACCGATGCCGGGGACGCGGGCGCCGAGGTCGGCCCACAACTCGCGGGAGCGCAGGGTGGCAGCCAGTTCGCCCTCGGTACGCCCGGAGACCCACACGAGGCCGAAGTTGCGGACGGTGGCGCCCCGGGCCTCCGGTTCGCGTTCGAGGTGAACGACGTCGTGTCCGCGGCGGACGGCGGCGTCGGCGTGGGCGGTGCCCAGAATGCCGCCGCCGATGATCAGGATTCGCATGACCCCGAGCCTGAGTGATGGTCTAGACCAATGAGGGGACGGCAGGCGAACGCGCGGTGAACAATTGGTATAGACCAAAATCCGGTACGCTTCGAGCGTGACAGCAACCGCTCGCGAGGCCCGGGTTCCCAAGCACCAGATCGTGCGGCATCAGGTCGACGCCCTGCTCGACGAGCTCTCCGTCGGCGACCCGGTGCCCTCCGAGCGCGACCTCGCCACCCGGTTCGACGTGGCCCGGGAGACCGTCCGCCAGGCACTGCGCGAACTCCTCGTCGACGGCCGCATCGAACGCCGCGGCCGGGGCACCGTCGTCGCGAAGCCCAAGATCCTGCAACCGCTGATCATCGGCTCCTACACCGAGGCCGCACTCGCGGAGGGCCGCAGCGCGGGACGCATTCTCGTCGGCTGGACCGACCTCGCCGCCGACCCCGACCTCGCCGAGGTGCTCGCGATCGCCGTCGGCGACCCCGTCCTCGAACTCGAACGCGTCCTGCTCACCGACGGCGTCCGCGTCGGACTCGAACGGACGCGCCTGCCCGCTGATCGCTATCCGGGACTCGTCGACAGCTTCGACTCCACGTCGTCGCTGTACGCGGCGATCCGCGCGCGCGGCATCACCTTCGCGCGCGCGGTCGAGTACATCGAGACCACCCTGCCCGACGCCCGCGAGGCGGCACTCCTCGACGCCGACATCCGCACGCCCATGCTCCTGCTCAACCGCGTTTCCTACGACCAGCACGACGCGCCGATCGAGCAGCGGCGGTCGCTCTACCGCGGGGACCGGATGACGTTCGTCGCCACGGTGACGCCCTGAGTCCGCCGCGGAGCACGGCTGCCCCGAGGTGCGCCCGTCCTCGGGGCCCGGATCACCTCAGGAACCGTCGTCGCCGCACACGCCGAGATGCTGCAGGACCAGTTCCTGCCGTCGCATCAGCCGCTCCGAGATCGTCCAGTCGGCATGCTGGTAGCGCGGATGCTGAGCCAGCGCGATGACGTTGGCCGGGAGATAAAAAATCGGGTCGGTCGGCATTTTTTCAGCATCGCAGACTTTCGGCCCCGATGCCCGGCCGGGCTCCGACCCGCATCGTCGCCCGGGCCGCGGCAGCAGGGACGCCCGCCTGCCCGGCACGCCCGGTGAGCCGCGGTGCCGTTACCGCCGGTAAGGTTTTCGGTCTGGCGTGCAGCGCCTGAGTGTCGTGTGGTGACGAAGGGTTGTGACGGTCGGTGTCGGGCGTGATCGCGGGATTCAGCGTCATCTTCGTGATCATCGCGATCGGATTCGCGCTCGGCCGCACCGGCACGCTCGGACCCGAGGGCCAGTTCGTGCTCAGCCGGATGGTGTTCTTCGTCGCCACCCCCGCGCTGCTGTTCGACTCGCTGGCCACCTCCGACCTGTCGGTGATCTTCTCCCCCACCCTGTACGTCGCGGCAGCCACGGCGTTCGCCGTCGCCGCGCTCTACCTCGTCGTCGCGAAGCTGTGGCTGCGCCGGCCCCTGCCGGAACTGACGATCGGCGCGCTGGCCGCCTCGTACGTCAACTCCGCCAACCTCGGCATCCCGATCGCGGTGTTCGTCCTCGGCGACGCGTCGTTCGTCGCGCCGCTGCTGCTGTTCCAGATCGTGCTGTTCTCCCCCATCGCGTTGACGATGCTGGACCTGTCCACGATGCGCGCCGGCGCGTCCCGGATGGAGACGATCACCGCCCCGTTCAAGAACCCCATCGTGCTGGCCGGTGCGGCCGGGCTCACCGTCGCCGTCGCCGGCTGGACGCTGCCCACCGCGCTGATGCAGCCGTTCCACCTGCTCGGCGGCGCCTCGGTGCCGGGTGCCCTGCTCGCGTTCGGCCTGTCGCTCCAGGGCGTGCGGGTGCTCGAAAAGGGCACGAGCCCACGGCGCGACGTCGCGCTCGCCTCGGTGCTCAAGATCGTGGTGCAGCCCGTCCTCGCCTACGTCATGGCCCGCCACCTGATGGGCCTCGACGGGCACGAGCTCTTCGCGATCGTCGTGGTGGCGACGCTGCCGACCGCACAGAACGTGTTCGTCTACGCCAGCCGCTACGGCCGCGGCATGGTGCTCGCCCGCGACGCCGCGCTGGTCACCACGCTCGCCTCGATACCCGCGATCGGCGTCGTCGCCGCACTGCTGGCATGACGGGCACGGCTAGGTTGAGACCCATGCGATTGCTGCTGCTCGCCGCCTGCTGCGTCCTGGCCGTCGCGTGCGGTCCGGGCGGCGCCGGCGTCCCCGCCCTGCCCGAGGCGCCGACGCCGGAGGGGGCAACGGTCTTCACGGCCCGCGACGATCTCGTCGACCCGCACCCGATCCCGATACAGTCGTGGACCCGCGTCGGCGGCGACCGCATCGCCGTCCACTTCGAGACCGGCACACCCGAGTGTTTCGGGGTCGACGCCACCGTCACCGAGTCCGGCACCACCGTGACGGTGGCGCTGCGCGGCGGCACCCTGCCCGAGGCGGTGGACCGGGCGTGCATCATGATCGCCGTCACCGGTGTGCTCGAACTGACGCTGCGGGCACCGCTCGCCGACCGGATCGTGACGGCCGGCTGATCGATGGCCCGCACCCCCCGGCACTGGCTGCTGCTCCTGTGCACGGCGACGGCGCTGCTGCACGCGACGTTCCAGTCGGTGCGCGTTCTCGTCTCCTACCGCGTTCTCGCCCTCGGCGGCGACGCGGCCGTGATCGGCGTGGTGACGGCCCTGTTCGCCCTCGTTCCGCTGGTGCTCGCGGTGCCACTCGGCCGGGCCGTCGACCGCCGGCACGCGGCCGGAATCCTTCGGGGCGGCGTGGTCGTGTCGGTGGCCGGTGCGCTGATCATCGCCCTCAGCCCGGGCCTGCTGGTGCTCGGTCTCGGCAACGCCGTCCTGGGTCTCGGTCAGCTCCTGGTGACGGTGTCCGGGCAGGCGTTCGTGTCGATCCTGTCGCCGCCGGGCGAGCTCGATCGCGGCTTCGCGGGCATCACCCTCGGGGTGTCGGTCGGTCAGGCGATCGGGGTGCCGCTCGCCGGCGTGATCGCTGCGGCGAGCAACGGCGAGACCGTCGAGACCACGCCGGCTCTGCTCGTGATGACGGTTCTGGCCGCGATGGCCCTGCCGTTCGTCGTCGGCTTGCGTGAACCACCCGGCTCCGGACGCACCCCGGACGACGCGCCCCCGCAGTCGGTGCTGTCGATGCTGCGCACGCGCGGCATGAAGCCCGCGATGTTCTCGAGCCTCGTGGTGCTGGCGTCCGTGGACATCGTCGTCGCGTACCTGCCGCTGCTCGGTGAGGAGTTCGGATTCGGGGTGCTGCTCGTGTCGGCCCTGCTCACCGCCCGCACCGTCGCGTCGATCGTCTCGCGCGCGGTGCTGCCGTGGGCGCTGCGGACGATCCCGCGGCGACGTCTGCTGCTGTCGGCGACGGCGTGCACTGCGCTGCCCGTCGCGGCCCTGCCGTTTCTGCCCGACCCGTGGGCGCTGGGCGCGCTCCTGGCGATCTGCGGCGCCTTCTGGGGTTTCGGGCAGCCGCTGACCATGACGTGGGTGGTCGAACTGGTGGCACCGGCGGACCGGGCGTCGGCGCTGGCGGTACGCCTCACCGGCAACCGTCTCGGCCAGGTGTCGGTGCCGTTGGCAGCCGGCGCGATCGCCGGGGTCGCCGGCACCGCATCGGTGTTCCTGGTGACCGCGGGACTGCTGTCGGCTGCCGCGGTGAGCACGTGGCGGGCGCTGCGCAGGTAGACACCACCCGTGCGCGTTTTCGGTAGCACCCACTACCGGAACCGCGCACGGCCGCGTCACCGCCGGCGCAGCCGCACATAGTCACCGCCGGCGCAGCCGCACATAGTCACCGCCGGCGCATCCGCACATAGTCACCGCCGGCGCATCCGCACGTAGTCACCGACGACGGCGGCGCCGAGTCCGTCGACGTCGGGCGCGACGACCCGCCCACCGACCCGCCGCGCCATACGGTCGACGATCCGCGCCAGGCCGGGATCGTCGCCGAGCCGGAAGATCGTCACGTGCGCACCGGCGCGGGCGAGATGATCGAGTTCGCGGACCGTCATCCCCAGGGTGCGGGCGCTGGGTGGATAGTCGAACGCCGCGTAGCCGTCCGCCTCGAGGTGCGCGGTGGGTTCGCCATCGGTCACCACCAGCACCACCGGCTGGGCGTTGGAGTGCCGGCGCAGGTGCCGGCCGGCCAGCATCAGCGCATGATGCAGGTTGGTGCCCTGCTCGTAGACCCCGTCCAGCCCGGCGAGTTCGGTGGCGGTGACGACGCGAGCGTGCCGGCCGAACGCGATCAGCTGCAGCGCGTCACCGCGGAACCGGGTCGAGACCAGGTGGTTGAGGGCCAGTGCCGTGCGCTTCATCGGCACCCATCGACCGTCCATCACCATCGAGAACGAGGTGTCCACCAGCAGCGCCACCGCGGCCTGGGTGCGCTGCTCGGTCTCGACGACCTCGACGTCGGTGACGTCCATCCGCACCGGGATTCGCGCAGGGGCGCGCAGGGTGGCGTTGGTGAGGGTGCGCACGACGTCCCACGGCTCCGTGTCGCCGAACTCCCACGGGCGCGACGCCCCGGTGGGCTCGCCCGTGGCCCCCGCACGGCGGGTCTCGCGCTGCCCGCCGCGGGTGGACAGCTGGTCCATGACGTCACGCAGCGCGGTCCGGCCGAGTTCGCGCATCGCCTTGGGCGACAGTCGCCACTGCCCGTCGGCGCCGCGGTCGAAGAACCCCTGCCGCTGCAGTTCCTTCTCGAGCTGGGCGAGCATGCGCGCGTCGGCCGCGGCCTCGTCGCCGAGCTGGCGGGCCAGCGCGTCGAGGTCGATGTCGTCGAGGGAGGCCCCGGCGTATTGCTGGGAGAGCTGCTCGGCGAGCGCGTCGAGTTCGGCAACGTCCTGCAGCGCCCCGGTCGCTTCGCCGAGGCCCATGCCCTGGTCGCCGCGGAACCGCTCCGACCCGGTCCAGTCCTCGCCGGGACGGGCGGCGCGCAGGTGTGAGTCGAGGCGGTCGAGCTGCGACATCAGGCTCGGCGAGCCGAACGCCTGCTGGGCGAGGGCGTCGAGTTCGTCCCGCTGTTCCTGGCTGAGCGAGTTGCGCAGCCGCTGCGCCGCCGCCGCGCGCTGGGCCAGCGAGTCGAGCAGTTCCTCCACGTTGCGGGGGTTCTCCGGGAAGAAATCGCCGTGCTCGGCCATGAACTGCTCGAAGTCCTCCGGGGTGTCCTCCCCGCGGGAATGCTTGTCCAGCAGATCGTTCAGATCCTCGAGCATCCGGTTCACACGTTCGCGGCCCTCGTCGGTCGCGCCTTCGAGGGCCTGCTTCATCCCGGCGAACCGCTGATCGAGCATCTCCCGCCCCAGCAGGTCGCGGATCTTCTCGTAGTCCTCCCGGGCTTGCGAACTGCGCCAGTCGTAGTCGGCGAGTTCCTGCACGGCCTGGGCGGCGGAGGCGGGCAGTTCCTCGATCCGCATCTCCGCGAACCGGGCGTCGTCGTCGAGAGCGCGCGCGAGCGCCTTGCGTTCCTCGAGCACGGCCCGGTCGAGGAGTTCGCGCACCTCGCGCAGCGTGCCGTCGAGATTCGTGCGGTCCAACAGGTCCCTGCGACGCCGATTCGCCTGCGCGGCAATCCGGTCCAGGCCGCGCATGGACCCGTGCCCGCGGCGCAGCAGCTCCCGCAGCGCCCGCCGCGGCGAACTGCCGGACAGCACGTCCTCGCCGATGGCGGCGAGGGCCTCACGCAGATCCACCGGCGGGGCGAGCGGGTCGCCGCCGTCGTAGGGTCCGTACCGCGCGCCCCGGCTCATCAGGAGTACACCGCGGCACCGTCGTCGTCGGCGTGCTTGGCGATGCGCCGCGCCAGATAGAGGCCCTCGAGGGCGAGTTCGACGGCGGCAGCCCGGGTTCCGATGTCGTCCGCGCCGAGCCGTTCGGCGACGACGTCGAGGGCGGGCAGGTCGGGCAGCTCGTCGAGCAGCGCCTTGGCGGTGATCCGGTCGCCGGTCACCACCGGCCGGCCCTGCTCGACGGCCGCGACGAGCGGACCGAGGTCCACCCCGGCCAGCCGGGTGCGGGCGGCATCCGCCGTGGCCCGCCGGAGCAGGTGGTCGAGCACCTCGAATTCCCGTCCCTCCTCGCCGGATTCGAACTCGACCTTGCCGCGCAGCACCTCCACGACGGTGCCGAGGTCGACGGGCCGTGCGACGGGATCGGCCTCGCCGAGCACGGCCCCGCGGCGCATCGCGGCGGCCGCGACGGTCTCGGCGCCGGCGACGGCGAAGCGCGCGGACACGCCGGAACGCTGGTCCACCGACGTGGATTCGCGCAGCAGGCGGGTGAAGCGGGCCAGGATCTCGAGCAGGAAGTCCGGGACCCGCGACTGCAGCTGCGCCTCCTGCTCGATGACGGCGATCTCGTCGTCGAGCTGCGTCGGGTAGTGGGTACGGATCTCGGCGCCGAACCGGTCCTTGAGCGGAGTGATGATCCGGCCTCGGTTGGTGTAGTCCTCCGGGTTGGCGCTGGCGACGAGCAGGACGTCGAGCGGGAGCCGCAGCGTGTACCCCCGCACCTGGATGTCGCGCTCCTCCATCACGTTGAGCAGCGAGACCTGGATGCGCTCGGCGAGGTCGGGCAGCTCGTTGACGGCGACGATGCCGCGGTGGGCGCGGGGCACGAGACCGAAGTGGATGGTCTCGGGGTCGCCGAGGCTGCGGCCCTCGGCCACCTTGACGGGGTCGACGTCGCCGACCAGGTCGGCGACGGAGGTGTCGGGGGTGGCGAGCTTCTCGGCGTAGCGCTCGCTGCGGTGCCGCCAGGCGACGGGCAGGTCGTCGCCGAGCTCGGCGGCTCGGCGGATCGAGGCGGGGGTGATCGGGTCGTAGGGATGCTCCCCGAGCTCGGAACCGGCGATCACCGGTGTCCACTCGTCGAGCAGCAGGGGCAGGGTGCGCAGCAACCGGGTCTTGCCCTGACCGCGTTCGCCGAGCAGCACCACGTCGTGGCCCGCGAGGAGGGCGCGTTCGAGTTGTGGAACGACGGTGTCGTCGAATCCGACGATGCCCGGCCACGGGTCGATGCCGTCGCGCAGGGCGGCGAGCAGGTTCTGCCGGATCTCGTCCTTGACGGAGCGGTGCACGTGGCCCGAGGCGCGCAGCTCTCCGAGGGTGGACGGCCTGACTGTGGGTGACGTCACCCCTCCCAAGGTACGAGCGTTCGGTGATTTCGGCACCTGCAACCGCGGCGCGTCGCCGCGGCGGGAACCCCGCGCGGGAGCGCCTGCCCGGCCCGGTTCGGCTCCCGGTGTCGGCAGCGATCCCTACACTCCCGCCATGGACACCTGGCTCCTCGCGGCACTGCTGGGCCTCGGGCTGGCCGCCGCCACCGGCCTGCGCACCTTTCTTCCGCTGCTGATGCTCGGCACCGCGGTGCACTTCGGCCTGTTCGGGATCGCGCTCAACGAGTCGATGCAGTGGGTCGGGTCGACGGGCGCACTCGTCGCCCTGGCGATCGCCACCGTCGTCGAGATCGGCGCCGACCTGGTCCCCCTCGTCGACAACGTCCTCTCGGCCGTCGCGACCGTCGTGCGGCCCGTCGCCGGCGCGCTCGCCGCCTGGGCCGCGTTCGCCGACCTCGACCCGGCGATGGCGGCCCTCGCCGGCATCGTCGTCGGCGCCCCGACCGCGATGGCGGTGAGCACGGTGCAGACCGGCACCCGCGCGGCGAGCACGGTCACGACCGCGGGACTCGGCAACCCGGCACTGTCACTGCTCGACGACCTGCTTTCCTTCGTCACGTCGTTGATCGCGCTCGTCGTCCCGCTGCTCGTCGTGCCCCTGCTCGCCGGCTTCGCGTGGGCCGTCCACCGCGGATACCGACGGCTGAGCCGCCTGCGGACGGGCTGACCGGTTCTGATAGACACGACGCCATGGCGGACACCGACATCTCCTTCTCCAGCGGCGACGTGACCCTGCACGGCAGCCTGCGCGTGCCCGCCGCGGGCGACGGGGACGTCCCCGCCGTGCTACTTCTCGCCGGCAGCGGTCCCACCGACCGCAACGGCGACAGCGCGCTGCTGCCCGGCCCGATCGGCACCCTGCGTCACCTCGCCGACGTGCTCGAACGCAACGGCTTCGCCAGCCTGCGCTACGACAAGCTCGGCAGCGGCGTCACCGGCCTCGGTCCGTACGACGTCTCCGACGTCGCCGACCTCGGATTCTCCACCTTCATCGACGCCGCCACCGACGGCCTGCGGTTCCTCGCCGGCCAGCCGGGCGTCGACTCCGAGCGGCTCTACGTCGTCGGGCACAGCGAGGGCGCGCTCATCGCCCTCTCCCTCGCCCACGCCGGCGCGCCCGTCGCGGGCATCGCCCTGCTCGAACCGCTGGCCGTACGGCTGCTGGACCTGCTCACCGCCCAGATCGACGCCCAGCTCGACGCCGTCGTCGACGCCGGTCAGCTCCCGATCCAGGTCGCCGACGAACTGCGCCTCGCCCTCGCGGACGCCGTCGAATCGCTGCGGGCCGACGGCACCCTCAGCGACACCCTGCCCGAGCCGCTACGCAACGCCGGACTGGTCTCGGCCAACGCGAAGGCCCTCGCCGAGGAGGACGCCCTCGATCCGCGGATGCTCGCGGCCCAGCTCGACGGGGCGCTGCCGGTACTCACCAGCGTCTCCGCGAAGGACATCCAGGTGCGGGTCGAGGACGTCGACGCCCTCGACTCGGCACTCGTGCACACGAGCCTGACCTCGCTGCGCCTGCACCGGGCCAACCACGTGCTCAAGGACATCGGCGACCAGCAGTCCACCGGCGCCGACTACATCGCCGATCTGCCCTTCTCGGACGAGTTCACCCGCGGTTTCGAGGCGTGGCTCGCCAAGCTCTGACCTGCCGCCCGAGATGGGCGGAAAACAAGAGATGTCAGATTCGCGTTACTCGGGTATGGTGTCCGGTTAACCCGTAGGAACACACGAGAAAGGTACGGTCCGATGCGAGACGACAAGGTCATCGCGGCGAAGTCGATGCGCATTGCCGTACCCACCTGGTGCCGACACACCTACGCGTACTTCCACTTCGCCAAGTGGCAACCCCGGGAATGAGTCGACGACTCGAAAGACTCCTTCTCGGGCACCCGGGCACATCGCCTCGGGTGCCTTTCTTTATCCCGTACCGATCTTGTCCAGTAAGAGGAGAACACGATGAAACTGCGACTCGGCGCCACCGGCGCCGTCCCCAAGGACCTGCCCGACGATCTCACCGGTCACGCGATCACGATCGACCTGAGCCACGTCGGCACCGAACAGGCCGCGGCCGCTGCGGACCTCATCCGCGAACTGCTCGACCGCGGTGCCGCCCGGCTGGTCATCTCCGACGCCCGCGACGCCGCGCCGCGGACTGTGACCCGCCCGGCGACCGGCCACCCGCACGCGGCCTGACGGCGCGGGCGGCCGGGCGGCGCTCAGTGCGCGAAGTGCCGTGCGCCGGTGAGGTACAGGGTCACGCCGGCCTCGCGAGCGGCCTCGATCACCTCGTTGTCGCGCACCGAACCACCCGGCTGCACGATGGCCTTGACGCCGGCCTCGGTGAGCACCTGCAGGCCGTCCGCGAACGGGAAGAACGCGTCCGATGCGGCGACGGATCCGGTGACACGGTCCCCGGCGCGTGAGACCGCGAGCCGGGCGGAGTCCACGCGGTTGACCTGGCCCATGCCGACGCCGACGGTGGCGCCGCCCGCAGCGAGCAGGATCGCGTTGGACTTCACGGCCCGGCAGGCGCGCCAGGCGAACTCGAGATCCGCGAGGGTCTCGGCGTCGGCGGCCTCGCCGCAGGCCAGCTCCCAGTTCCCGGCCGAATCACCCGGCGCCGTGAGGGTGTCGCGCTCCTGCAGCAGCATGCCGCCGGAGATCTGACGCAGCTCGATCTGCGCCGCCTGCGGCGAGTCGGCCCGCAGGATGCGGATGTTCTTCTTGCGGCTGAGCACCTCGACCGCGCCGGCCGCGTACGCCGGGGCGATGATCACCTCGGTGAAGATCTCGGCGACCTGCTCGGCCATCGCCACGCTCACCTCGCGGTTGACGGCGATCACGCCGCCGAACGCGCTCACCGGATCGCACTCGTGCGCCTTACGGTGCGCCTCGGCGACGGTGTCCGCCACCGCGATGCCGCACGGGTTGGCGTGCTTGATGATCGCGACGCACGGCCGGTCGTGGTCGTGCGCGGCGCGCCAGGCCGCGTCGGCGTCCTGGTAGTTGTTGTAGGACATCTCCTTGCCGTGGAACTGCTCGGCCCGGGCCAAGCCCGGCTCGCCGGCCTCGTTCACGTACAGCGCCGCCGCCTGGTGCGGGTTCTCGCCGTACCGCAGCACGGCCGCACGCTCCCACGTCGCCCCGGCCCAGGCCGGGAACTGCTCGGCGGCGTCCGCCTCCGGGACGGCATAGCCGGCGTTCATCCAGCTCGCCACCGCCACGTCGTAGGCGGCGGTGTGCTGGAATGCCTGGGCGGCAAGGGCTTTGCGCTGCGGCAGGGTGAAGCCGCCCCCCTTGACGGCGTCGAGCACGTCGTCGTACCGGGCCGGGTCGACGACCACGGCGACCGACGGATGGTTCTTCGCGGCGGCACGCACCATGGACGGGCCGCCGATGTCGATCTGCTCGACGCACTCGTCCGGGGTGGCCCCCGAGGCGACGGTCTGCGTGAACGGGTACAGGTTCACCACGACCAGCTCGAACGCCTCGACACCGAGCTCGGCGAGCTGGTCGAGGTGGTCCTGCTTGCGCGTGTCGGCGAGGATGCCGGCGTGCACTCGCGGGTGCAGCGTCTTGACCCGCCCCTCGAGGCACTCGGGGAAGCCGGTCAGGTCCTCCACCTTGGTGACGGGGATGCCGGCGCCGGCGATGGTCGCAGCCGTGGAGCCGGTGGAGACCAGCGCGACACCCGCCTCGTGCAGACCCGTCGCCAGTTCGACCAAACCGGTCTTGTCGTAGACGCTGACGAGTGCACGTCGCACAGCCTTACGTTCGGTCACTGGGGATCACGGCCTTTCGTCCATCGGATACAACTCCACGGGTGGCGACGGCGGCGACCACGTCGGCCAGCAATCGTCGCTCCACAACCTTGATGCGTTCGTGCAGGGTGGCCTCGTCGTCGTCGTCGAGGACCGGCACGGGTTCCTGCGCCAGGATGGGGCCGGTGTCGACACCAGCATCGACCAGGTGCACGGTCGACCCGGTGACCTTCACCCCGTAGGCGAGGGCGTCGGGGACGGCGTGCGCGCCGGGGAACGCCGGCAGCAGCGCGGGGTGGGTGTTGACGATGCGGCCGCCGAACCGGTGCAGGAAGGTCGGCCCCAGGATCTTCATGAAACCGGCCGAGACCACCAGGTCCGGCTCGTGGGCGGCGACGGCCTCGGTGAGGGCGCGGTCCCATGCGGCGCGGTCCGGGTGCTCACGCAGCACGACCCGGAGATGCGGGATGCCGGCAGCCTCCGCGTGCCCCTCGGCGGCGCATTCGCGGTCCACTCCGACGGCGACGATCCGGGCGGGATACCCGTCCGTGTGCGTCGCGTCGATCAGCGACCGCAGCAGGCTTCCGGTGCCCGAGGCGAGGACGACGACCCGTGCCGGCGCAGTCGGCGGCAGCTGGTCACGCGAGGCAGTCAGCGCTCTACTCCTGGAACTCGAGAGGGGTCGGCCGGATGCTCGGCCGGGTAGAGCCTAGCCCTTGGGGGGTGCGGCCCCCTCCGGCAGGTCGCCGTTGCGCTCCGGCGGCGCGCCGGCATCCTGCTCGGCCTCGCTCGACTCGCCCGCGGCGTCCTCGATCTCCGCGTCGACGACGTCCACGCACTCGACTGCGGCGTCGTCCTCGACTGCGGCGTCGTCCTCGACCTCGGCGTCGTCCTCGACCTCGGTGCCGGCGGGCGCGCCGGCGTCGCCTGCGGCGTCGGCGGCGTCGGTGTCGTCGGCATCGCCTGCGGCGTCCTGCTGGCCTTCGGGGCCGTCCTCGACGATCTCGGCGTCGAGCACGTCGGCGGCGGGTAGCGCCGGGCCTGCCTCGAGCGCCTTCACCTCGTCGAGCGGGGCGGCGTCGGCCTTCTCGACCGGCTCGTCGTGGTCGGAATTCTCGGCGGCGGCGTTCTCGGCGGCGGCGTTCTCGGCGGCGGCCGACGCACGGGCGGACTCGGCCGCGGCCAGGCGGTGCTCGCGCCACAGCAGCAGCTGCGATGTGACGAGGCCCAGCAGCCCCGACCACGCGAATACCAGCACCCCGGCCAGCCACCAGTTACCGCCGACCACGCCGAAGACCCCCAGGGGGCCACCGGCGACCCACGTGGCCAGCGCGCTCGTCGCGCCCGCGAGCGCCGCCGCAGCGACCACCGTGAGCGCGGCGTCGGTGGACGACGCGTACTCCCCCCGGGCCCGCGCCTCGAGGTGGCGCTGGGCGACGTACCGTCCGAGCAGCGCACCCACCGTCGCGGGAACGGCCAGCAGCACCGGCCAGAACGGCGCGGCCGGTCCCGGTGGGATCACAGCGAGCACCGGCAGCGCGGGCAGGTCACCGCCCGTCGCCTCGAACAGGCTCAGGGTCACGTCGCCGAACTGCACCGTGCTGCCGGCCACCACGGCGGCGGCACCGATCAGCACGTTGGGCAGGTACAGCACCGACAGCACCGTCAACCCGAGCGCCCCGGTCACTCCCCCGCCGCGGCCGATCAGGTCACCGACCACGGTCCACGACCACAGCAGCCCGAGTACGGTCACCACCCCGGCCGCGGCGAACATCCCCAGCACCGCGCGGGCCGCGGGGCGCACGGCGGCGACCAGCCAGTTCGGCACGCCGTAGCGGACGGACAGCGGCCGCCACGTCCGGGCACCGATGCCGAGCCCGGCCCCGAGCAGGTAGAGCGCGGTCACCCAGGCCAGCGCGGCCGCCGGATTGGGGGTGACGACGGGCAGGACGCTCGCCGCATCCTGGATCACGATCAGCGCCACGACCGTGATCACCGTCGGACCGGCGAGGGTGGCCACGGCGATGCGTGAGGCGTTCCGACGATCGAGTGGACGGCCGCCGAGCGCGACGAAGGCGTCGGTGGCAGAACGCGCGGCCCGGGCGGTCAGCCACACCAGCACCGCTGTCGGCAGCAACGGCAGCACGCCGAGGGATACCCCGTCGATCGTCAGCGTCACCTGGTGCAGGGCCAGCCAGCTTCCCGCGATCGCCGCGTAGATGCCGGTCAGGTCGCTGCTCGCGGCCACCATCGTGGTCACCACCAGCGTGGCGATCAGCGCGAGGGTCACTGCCGGCACCTTGGCCGCCGTGCCGAGCAGGATCCGCAGCTGCTCCGGCTCGACCGGGTTGCCTTCCGGGGTGGTGCGCCGGTCGGACCGGCCTAGCGTCGAGGTCATCGTGTCGAGAGTGTCACCCGGCGACGGTCGTGACGGTCAGGCGCGCCGCAGCACGTGCGGGAGCCGTCACCGCGGCTCGTCACCGGGGCGGAACGCCTGCGTCGGTGCCGGGTCCGACGTCCGCTCGGCGTCGTCCTCCGACGGGTGCCCCGCGGCATCCTGCTCGGAATCGGCGTGCCGGGGGGCGAGCACGGTCGGCTCGTCCGCGCCGCCACCGGCGGGCTCCCCCGGCCGGCCCGAAGGACCGGGCGCCCCGGCGCCGTACGGGGCCTGGGCTCCCGTCGGGGTGTAGGCCTGCTGGCCGGGATGCTGCCCCTCGGATTGCGGCCGGTCGACGCGCAGCGGCTGGCTCAGGTGCTCGGTCTGGGCGCCGTAGTCCGGGCTGGGGTAGTGCTCGCGCGGCTGCGCGCCCGAGTACTGGGTGCCCGGGTACTGGGATCCCGGGTACTGCCCCGACGGGTACTGGCCGGTGGAGTACTGCCCCGACGGGTACTGCCCGGTGGAGTACTGCGGCTGCTGGTAGCCGGGGTACTGCGCCGAGGACCCCGAGGGGTAGGCCGAGGACCCCGAGGGGTAGCCGGAGCCCTGCGTTCCGTATCCGCTCGACGCCGCGCCGGGAGCGTAGCCCTGACCGGACGGATAGCCCTGCCCCGCGCCGGCACCCTGCGCTCCGTAGCCCTGGCCGCCGTACCCCTGACCGCCGTACCCCTGGCCGCCGCTGTACCCCTGGCCCACGCCCTGCCCGCCGCCTCCCTGGCCGCCGAACGACTGCGCGGGCGAGCGGCGCTGGCCGGGCACCAGGATGCCGATCCCGAAGAGCAGCGCCATCAGCGCGAGCGCGGTCTGCAGGAAGCCGAGGACGAGGATCGACACCCCACCCCACGAGATGCCGGTGTCGTCGGGCAGGTGGAAGAGTTGGAACAGCGACACCACGAAGCCGACCGCGGAGGCCGCCACCGCGACGGAGCGCAGGTCCTGACCCGGTAGCAGCGACAGCGCCGCGGCCGCGCCACCGAAGAGCAGGAAGGCCAGCGGCACGACCGCAAACCCGAAGTCGAACGACGACAGCGCGACCTGGGTGCCGAAGGAGATCCGCACGTACGGGGCCAGGCCGAGCAGGAAGTTCAGCACCGCCAGCACCGCGACGGCGATCGGCAGGAGCAGCGGCACCACCTTGTCGGAGCCACGGGAGGCGAGGCTGGATCCTCCCCCGGTCGACGACCCCGTGGGACCTGACGGGGTGTCGGACCGGCCCGTTCCCGAGCCTGCTGGGTAGGTCATCGCTCCTCCTGATGTTGTCGGCTGCTCTGCGACCAGCCTAGGCACGATCACCGTGGGCGGCAGGAGTCCCGCGAATCCGGCGAATCCCCACCAGCGAGAATGTGCGCATGCCCAGCACCCTCGAGCCCGGAGCGGACGTCGTCGCCGAGACGGAGATCAAGCATTCCCGCTTTCTCGCCGTGCTGCGTCGCGTCGACTCGGATACCGCCGCGCTCGCCTTCGTCGAGGAACAGCGGAGGCTGTATCCCGATGCGCGGCACCATTGCTGGGCCTTCGTGGTGGGCGACGAGCCGGCGCACCGGGCGGAACGGTCGAGCGACGACGGGGAACCGGGGGGCACGGCCGGGGTACCGATGCTGCAGGTGCTGCACCATCGCGATCTGGTGAATGTCGCGGTGGTGGTCACCCGCTGGTTCGGCGGCATCAAGCTCGGCGCGGGGGGACTGGTCCGGGCGTATTCGGGTGCGGTGGCCGTTGCGGTCGACGCGGCGACGCTGGTGCCGCGGGAGCGACGGGAGGTGTTCACCCTGGCAGTGGGGCACGGTGACGCCGGCCGGGTGGAGTCGGAACTACGGGGCCGCGGGGTGAGCGTGCTCGACGTGTCCTACACGGAGCGTGTCGTCTTCACGGTCGCAGCCAGGGATGCGGCCGGGTTGCGGAGCGTGGTGGCGTCGGCGACGGCCGGCGCCGGCGAGCTCGAACCCGTCGGCACCGAATGGGTGGACGGGTAGGCAGCGGAGCTGCCGGTGCGTCCTTTGGGCGGTCAGGACCGCCCAAAGGACGCACCGGCGGCGAAGCCGCCTACAGCGACTGCAGGATCTCGCGCGCGAGAGCGGCGGTCTCGGACGGCGTCTTGCCGACCTTCACGCCGGCCGCCTCGAGGGCGTCCTTCTTGGCCTGCGCGGTGCCCGAGGAGCCGGAGACGATGGCGCCGGCGTGGCCCATGGTCTTGCCCTCCGGAGCGGTGAACCCGGCGACGTAGCCGACGACCGGCTTGGTCACGTTGGCCTTGATGTAGTCGGCCGCGCGCTCCTCGGCGTCGCCGCCGATCTCGCCGATCATGACGATGAGCTTGGTCTCGGGATCCTTCTCGAACGCCTCGATGGCGTCGATGTGGGTGGTGCCGATGACGGGGTCGCCGCCGATGCCGATGGCGGTCGAGAAGCCGAAGTCACGCAGCTCGAACATCATCTGGTAGGTCAGGGTGCCGGACTTGGACACCAGGCCCACCGGGCCCTTGCCGGAGATGTTGGCCGGGGTGATGCCGGCCAGCGACTCGCCCGGGGTGATGATGCCGGGGCAGTTGGGGCCGATGATCCGGGTCTTGTTGCCCTTCTCGAGGTTGTAGGCCCACGCGTACGCGGTGTCCTGCACCGGGATGCCCTCGGTGATGACCACGAGCAGCGGGATCTCCGCGTCGATGGCCTCGATGATGGCGTCCTTGGCGAACTTCGGGGGGACGAACGCGATCGAGACGTCCGCGCCGGTCTCCTTCATCGCCTCGGCGACGGTACCGAAGACGGGCAGCTCGACGGCAGAACCGTCGGCTGCGGTGTGGGACACCGTGGTGCCGGCCTTGCGGGCGTTGACGCCGCCGACGACCTGGGTACCGGCCTTGAGCATCAGGGCGGTGTGCTTGGTGCCCTCGCCGCCGGTGATGCCCTGGACGATGACCTTCGAGTCCTTGTTGAGGAAGATAGACATGTTCTCCGTGTGTCCTTACTTCGCGGCGTGCGCCAGCTCGGCGGCCTTGTCAGCGGCCTCGTCCATGGTTCCGACCAGCGTGACCAGCGGGTGGTTGGCGTCGGCCAGGATCTTGCGGCCCGCCTCGACGTTGTTGCCGTCCAGGCGGACAACCAGCGGCTTGTTGGCCTCGTCGCCGAGCATCTCCAGCGCCTTGACGATGCCGTTGGCGACCGCGTCGCACGCGGTGATGCCACCGAAGACGTTGACGAACACGCTCTCGACCTGAGCGTCGTTCAGGATGACGTCCAGGCCGGCGGCCATGACCTCGGCGGACGCGCCGCCACCGATGTCGAGGAAGTTGGCGGGCTTGACGCCGCCGTGCTTCTCACCGGCATACGCGACGACGTCGAGGGTCGACATGACCAGTCCCGCGCCGTTGCCGATGATGCCGACCTGGCCGTCGAGCTTGACGTAGTTCAGGTCGTGCTCCTTGGCCTTGGCCTCGAGCGGGTCGGTGGAGTCCTTGTCCTCGAGCTCGGCGTGCTCGGGGTGGCGGAAGCCTGCGTTCTCGTCGATGGTGACCTTGCCGTCCAGGGCGAGGATCTGATCGTCGGGGGTGCGCACGAGCGGGTTGACCTCGACCAGGGTGGCGTCCTCGGCGACGAAGACCTCCCACAGCTTCTGGATGGTCACGGCCGCGGCGTCGAGCACCTCGGCGGGCAGGTGGCCCTGCTCGGCGATGCTGCGCGCGAACGCGAGGTCGACGCCCTTGACGGCGTCCACGGGAACCTTGGCGAGACGCTCGGGCTTGGTGGCCGCGACCTCCTCGATCTCCATGCCGCCCTCGACCGAGCACATGGCCAGGTAGGTGCGGTTGGCCCGGTCGAGCAGGAAGGAGATGTAGTACTCCTCGGCGATGTCGCTGGCCTCGGCGACCAACAGCTTCTTGACGATGTGACCCTTGATGTCGAGGCCGAGGATGTTCTCGGCGTGGGTCTTCGCATCCTCGGGGGTGGCGGCGTACTTCACGCCACCGGCCTTGCCACGACCACCGGTCTTGACCTGGGCCTTGACCATCACAGGCTTACCGATTTCCTCGGCGATCGCCTTGGCCTCGTCGGCCGTGTCGGTCACACGACCCAGCGACGTCGGCACACCATGCTTGGCGAAGAGTTCCTTCGCCTGGTATTCGAAGAGATCCATCTGCTCACCGTCTCGTCTGCGTTGACGCCCGCTCGAGGGGTATGAGCGGGTCCGTTCGGACTGTAACTAGTCGGAAGTCCCACCAAACGCCCGCACTCCTGGTATGTGTCGCATGTCACCGGAGCGAGGGGCCCGAGGGGTACCTCACGGATTTTCCTCCCGGATTGTGAGCCACGCCGCAGCCAGGAGGAACACCACCCCAAGGATTGCAGGCAGTGTGAGGACGACATTCACCGGCTCCTGCTCCGGGGTCCGCACGAGCAACCACGACGCCGCGTACAGGGCCACCGCCGCCGCCGCGCCGAGCAGCAACACACCGCCCCGGGCCGGCCGCGACCGCGCCGCGACCAGCACCGCTGCCACCACCGCGACGGCGAGCAGCACCCGCCCCCACACGTCGTAACCCCACGGATAGCCCAGGACCGAACCGGCCCCGGGCTGCACCGGCAGCAGCACACCGGCACCGGCGACGAGAGCCGCGGCCGCGCCCACCGCGCGCACGACCGGCCCGGCGATCCGTTCGACGGAGGTGTCGATGCCGTCGCGTTCCGCACCCCCGGCCAGCACGACGAACACCCCCGTCACCGCGGCCCCCAGGATCGCGGCGCCGGCCAGCCACGCGCCCGGCCCGGCACCGACACCGGGCAGGTCCGCGGCGAGCACCCAGGACTGCAGCACCGCCCCGGCGGCGGTGCCCACCGCGACGAGCGGCACCGCGAGGGCGGGCCGCAGCGGGGCGGCGAATTCGGAGAGCAGCAGCCACACGCTCAGCGCCAGCACGAGCAGGCCCGTGGCGAGCAGCAGGCGAGTGGCCGGCAGGTCGGGCGCCGTTGCCCCGGCCGGGACCGACAGTGTGGGCAGCAGCGCCCCCACCGTCGCGACGACGCCGGTGGCAATCCCCGCGACGCCCGCGGTGACGTGCCGGCGCAGCATCGCCGGGACGGACGTGACCGCCCTGGGCACCGGCCCTGCGGCGCGGGCGGACCGGGCGACGAGCCGGGGCAGTGCGACCGCGGCCGCGACGAGGGCGGCGGCGGCGACCACCCCGACGGCGGCACCGGCCGACGGCGCGAGCCGCTCACCGGTGAGGCCTGCCGCCAGGCGCGGGCCCAGGATGCCGAGCGCACCGAGCCCCGCACCCGCCACCAGGCCCCTCGCGGCGGCCGGCGAACCGGTCACCAGCGCCCACGTCGCCGTCAGCACCACCGCGACCGCGGCGGCCAGGGAACCGATCGCGGTGGCCGCGGTGGCGTCGAGGACGCCGGGGCCGAGCAGCACCGGGTCGTCCGAGACGAAGGGCGGGGCGAGGAACGCGCCGGCCGCGGCCAGGGCCGCCACCGCCACGGCGGTCGCCGCCGGGGCCCCGACGCGCACACCCACCGGGCCGTCCTCGCCGGGGGCGTGTGCGGGGTCGGCCCCGAGCCGCCGGACCGCGACGGTCCCGAGGACTCCGGCGACGACCGCGGCGAGATGGCCGGTGAGGACGAGGCCGGCACCCGGGCCCGCCGTGAGGCCGGCGGCGGTGAGGGGCCGGAACAGCTCGAGCCGGTCGGCGTCGAGGGCGTCGGTGAACAGCGCGACGTCGAGCAGGGCCGCGCCGAGTGCGACGAACCCGGCCCCCGCCAGCAGCGCGCCGGCCCGGATTCCGGCGAGGGGACCGGGCCGACGGGCGAGACTCAACGCGCCGAGGGGCACCGCGAGCGCGGCGGCGACGGCGGCGATCGTCGCGGCGACGAGGGCGGCGCCGACGGGCCCGGCGTCGGCGCGGACCACCGGCAGGAACGGCGCGACCGCCACAGCGGTGGCGCCGAGCACGGACAGGCCGAACGCGGCGACGAGGACGGGCGGGCGGCTCGGCACGCCCCGACGCTACGGCGACGTTCCGATTCATCGCGGCGTGACACACCGTGAATATTCGGTATCGCGCCGTAACCGAAGGAACGTTTCCATATACGCCCAGCTCAAACTGTGATGCCAGTCACAAGGCCCGATTTCCAGCCCGTTTGGGTTGCCACGCTTGCGATCGTTTCGTTACCGTCGCTTCGGTCCGAATAACGGTCAGGTCACGAACGGAGGACGGCAGTCGATGCACACTTGCACTCCACGCGCCGACAGCCGTCCCGGCAGCGGGTTCGGTGACTTCGAGTCCACGGAGGCCACCGACCACCTCTATCCGGGCCACTGGCAGCCGCACGAGCGCTACCTCGACGAGGGCCCGGCGGACGATCTAGACGTCTCGAGCATTGTGAACTTCCGCAACACCAGCACCACCGAGCAGTACGAATTCTATGGCACCGAGCCGGCCGAGCCGCTCACCGCCCCCGGATCACCCGACGGCGATCTGGCCGCCCCCACTCGTCGCGGCGGCGCCCATCGGGTTCCCACTCCCCCCGCCGCCCTCAAGGGCCGCGCCGCGGTTCTCGCGGTCGCCGCCGGCGCCGTCGTCGCCGCGGGCCAGGCCGCCGCCAGCGGCCCCGCCCAGGAGTCCGAGCACTCCGAGGTCGCCCTCGCCGCGGACGCCACCGACTCGCACGTCATCACCGCCACCGCGGTGCCGCAGGCCGCGCAGTTCGCCCCGGAGACCGAGTCCGAGGGCGCCGCCCCGTCCCAGGCCCCGCAGGTCCTCAACATCGCGGACCCGAACGACCTGTCCCAGTTCTCGAACCTGCTCGCCAAGGGCCAGCGGTTCAGCGAGGAGCGCGCCGCCCGCGAGGCCGCCGCCCGCCGCCCGCTGTTCGTCCTTCCGGCCGCCGGCGTCTTCACCTCCAGCTACGGTGCCCGCTGGGGCACCCTCCACGCCGGGGTGGACATCGCCGGTCCGATCGGGACCCCGATCCTCGCGGTCGCCGACGGCACCGTCATCGACTCCGGTCCGGCGTCCGGCTTCGGCATGTGGGTGCGCCTGCGCCACGCGGACGGCACCGTCACCGTCTACGGCCACATCGACCAGTCCATGGTGACGGTCGGTCAGCAGGTCATGGCCGGCGACCAGATCGCCACCATGGGCAACCGCGGCCAGTCCACCGGCCCGCACCTGCACTTCGAGGTGCACCTCAACGGCATCGACAAGATCGACCCGCTGCCCTGGCTCGCGACCCGCGGCATCTCCCTCGGCATCCGGAACGACTGACCTCCGGCGCTTCTCGCGAAACGGGCCCCGCACCGGCTGGTGTGGGGCCCGTTTCGCGTCCGGCCGGGAACCCGGGTCAGAGCTTGACCATCGGCACGCCGCCGACGAGCATCAGCCGCACCTTCCCGGCGCTGCCGAAGTCGATGACCACCGTCGCGGTCGGCCCGGAGCCGCGGGTCTCGAGGACCGTGCCGAGGCCGTACTTGTCGTGGCTGACCCGGTCGCCGACGGCGAGCACGAGATGGTTGTTGCGCGAGCGCGCGGGCCCGAAACTCGGCGTCGACTGCCGGTCGTCGCCGAACCGGGAGGCTCCGCCCCCGAAGCCGGAGCCGATTCCGCCGTAGCCGCCCCGGCCACGGCCGGATCCGATGGCGTGACCACCGGCCACCCCCGGATCCTCCCGGCGCCACTCCACGAGTTCCTGCGGAATCTCTTGCAGGAAGCGCGATTCCGGATTGGTCACCGACTGCCCCCAGGCCGAGCGCAGCACCGCCCGGCTCAGGTAGAGGCGCTGCCGCGCGCGGGTGAGCCCGACGTAGGCCAGGCGCCGCTCCTCCGACAGCTCGGCCGGGTCGCCGAGCGCTCGCATGTGCGGGAACTGCCCGTCCTCCCACCCGGTCACGAACACCACCGGGAACTCGAGACCCTTGGCGATGTGCAGCGTCATCAGGGTGACGACCCCGTCGCCCTCCTCGGGGATCTGGTCGGCGTCGGCCACCAGCGACACCCGTTCGAGGAACGCGGCGAGCGAGCCGGGCTCGGGCTCCCCCTCCGCGCCCTCCCGTTCCTCCTCGAGACCCGCGGCATTACGGGCATCCGAACTGAATTCCCTTGCCACGCTGACCAGCTCGTTGAGATTGTCGAGCCGCGTGCCGTCCTGCGGGTCGTCGCTGGCCTCGAGCTCGGCGCGGTAACCGGTGCGGTCGAGAACCGCCTCGACGACGTCGCCGATGTCGACGAGGTCGTTGCCGTCGGCGTCGGTCTCGGTGAGCATCCCCCGCAGCTCGTCCATGAGGTCGACGAACGCGGCGATGGCCTTCTGCGAGCGGGTGTTCAGCAGGGGCACGGTGCCCTCGGCCGCGTCGCGCAGGGCCCGGCCGAACCCGACCGCCGTGCGTTCGGCGTGCACCGCCACGCAGGCCTCCGCGCGGTCGCCGATGCCGCGACGGGGGGTGTTGAGGATACGGCGCAGGCTGACCGTGTCGTCCGGGTTGGCGAGCACCCGCAGGTACGCGACGAGGTCGCGAACCTCCTTGCGCTCGTAGAAGCGCACGCCGCCGACCACCCGGTAGGGCACGCCGTGCCGGATGAACACGTCCTCGAGGGCGCGGGAGGAGTTGTTGGTGCGGTAGAACACCGCGACGTCGGCGAACCTGGCCTCACCGGCGTCGACGAGCCGGTCGATCTCCGCGGCCACGAACTGCGCCTCGTCGTGCTCGTTGTCGGCGACGTACCCGGTGATCGGTTCCCCCGCGCCGGAGTCCGTCCACAACCGCTTCTCCCGTCGTCCGGTGTTGCGCGCGATCACCGCGTTGGCCGCCGAGAGGATGTTCTGGGTGGAACGGTAGTTCTGCTCGAGCAGGATCGTGCGAGCGTCGGGATAGTCGCGTTCGAACTCCTCGATGTTGCGGATCGTCGCGCCGCGGAACGCGTAGATGGACTGGTCGGCATCGCCGACGACACACAGCTCCCCCGGCGCGACCGCATCGTCCGTCACGGTGTCGTCCGCACCGCCCACGAGCGTGCGCACGAGCACGTACTGCGCGTGGTTGGTGTCCTGGTATTCGTCGACGAGAACGTGGCGGAACCGTCGGCGGTAGTACTCCGCCACCTGCGGATGCGCCTGCAACAGTGCCACCGTCTCGCCGATCAGGTCGTCGAAGTCGAAGGCGTTGGCCGCGCGCAGCCGCTGCTGGTAGTGCGCGTAGACCCGCGCGACGATCCGCGGCAGTTCCGCCGCCTCGCGGTCCGCGTCGGCCGCGGCCTCCTCGGGGCCGATCAGCTCGTTCTTGAGATTGGAGATGTGCGTCGCCAGCAGCCGCGCGGAATACCGCTTGACGTCGAGGTCGAGATCCTTGGCGATCATGGTGAGCAGCCGCCGGGAGTCGTCCGCGTCGTAGATGGTGAAGTTCGAGTTCATCCCCGACAGCAGCGCCGACTGCGCCCGCAGGATCCGCACGCAGCTCGAATGGAACGTCGACACCCACATGTTGTTCGCGCGCGGACCGACGAGGTGGGCGACGCGCTCGCGCATCTCGGCGGCCGCCTTGTTGGTGAACGTGATCGCCAGGATCTGGCCCGGCGCCACCCCACGCTCACCCAGCAGGTACGCGATGCGCCGGGTCAGCACCGCCGTCTTGCCGGAGCCGGCCCCCGCGACGATGAGCAGCGGAGACCCCGTGTGGGTCACGGCCTCCCGTTGCTGGGGATTGAGTCCCTCGAGCAGCGCGTCGGGGGTCATCGCCCGCACCCCCGAGTTCGACGCGGGGACAGGACGGCCGGAGGCAACGGGTGTATTCATCGTGGTACCAAACTACCGGCGATCGCCGACAGCCGTGCCGGCCGGGCCGGGGCGATTCGGCAGGTATGCCTTACTTGGCCGGTTCGGGGACGGGTGGCAAACTGAACGTCATGTCATGCGCTCCACGTCGCCACTACCGGCGACACTTCCATCGGTGTGAGAGCCGATGACCGAGGCCTGACCACACCCGAGGCTTCGGCTGCTGCGCCACCGAAGTCCCGAGCCGACGGCCGGACCGGTAACGCCCGCAGTATCCGAAGCGATCCCAGAGCTGACGCGAGGAGACGACATGAGCACCAACACCGAGGCCGCCGGTTCCGGAGCCAGCGCATCCGACGCTGCCCTGCCCACCACCGAGGCGGAGATCGACGAGCTCCGCAAAGAGATCGACCGGCTCGACTCCGAGATCCTGGCGGCGGTCAAACGCCGCACCGAGGTCTCGCGCATCATCGGCCAGACCCGCATGGCCTCCGGCGGTACCCGCCTGGTGCACAGCCGCGAGATGAAGGTTCTCGAGCGCTTCAGCGAGCTGGGCCAGGAGGGTCACACCCTGGCCATGCTGCTGCTGCGGCTCGGCCGCGGCCGTCTCGGTCACTGAGTCCCGCCGGGGTCACCGAGTCCCGCCGGGGTCACCGAGTCCCGCCGGTACGCCCCCGAGCCCGTCGGCCACGACGCTCGGGGGCGTAACCGTCGCGCAGGTCACTGCAGCGCGATGTACTTCGTCTCGAGGTACTCCTCGATGCCTTCACTGCCGCCCTCGCGGCCCAGCCCGGAGGCCTTGATGCCGCCGAACGGCGCCGCCACGTCGGAGATCACGCCCCGGTTGACGCCCACCATGCCGGACTCGACGGCCTCGGACACCCGCAGGGCCCGGTCCAGGCTCTGCGTGTAGATGTACGCGGCCAGTCCGTATTCGGTGGCGTTGGCCGCATCGATCGCCTCCTGCTCGGTGTCGAACCCGGCCACGGCGGCGACGGGACCGAACACCTCCTCCCGCAGGATCCGGGCCTCGGCCGTCACCCCGTCGAGCACGGTCGCCGGGTAGTACCACCCCGGGCCGTCGGGGACGGACCCGCCGAGCCGGAGGCTCGCCCCGGCCCCCACCGCGTCCTGCACCAGCGCGCCGACGGTCTCCCGCTGGCCGGCGTTGATCAGCGGCCCGAGTGTGGTGCCGGGGTCGGTGCCGCGCCCGAGCCGGTACTGCGCCATCCGCTCGGTCAGCTTCTTCACGAACTCCTCTCGCACCGCGTTGGCGACATGGAAGCGGTTCGCGGCCGTGCACGCCTCGCCGCCGTTGCGCAGCTTCGCGGCCAGCGCTCCCTCGACCGCGGCATCGAGGTCGGCGTCGTCGAACACCAGGAACGGCGCGTTGCCGCCCAGCTCCATCGACGTGCGCAGCATCGCCTTCCCGGCCCGCTCGGACAGGGCCCGGCCGACCGCGGTGGAACCGGTGAAGGTCAGCTTGCGCAGGCGGGGATCGTCGATCAGCGGACCGGTGACCGCCCCGGCGCGCGACGTCGGCAGCACGGACAGCACCCCCTTCGGCAGGCCGGCCTCGGCGAACAGCTGGGCGAGCAGCAGCATCGTCAGCGGGGTCTCCGACGCGGGCTTCATCAGGATCGTGCAGCCCGCAGCGAGGGCGGGACCGATCTTGCGGGTGCCCATCGCGAGCGGGAAGTTCCACGGCGTGATCGCCAGGCACGGTCCCACCGGCTGTTTCGTCACCAGGATCCGTCCGTTGCCCGCGGGCGCGTGGGTGTAGCGGCCCGCGATCCGCACCGCCTCCTCGGCGAACCAGCGGAAGAACTCGGCACCGTACTTGGCCTCGGCCCGGCTCTCCGGCAGGGCCTTGCCCATCTCCAGGGTCATCAGGAGCGCGAAGTCCTCGGCACGTTCGGTGATCCTCGCGAACACCGAACGCAGCAGTTCGCCACGTTCGCGCGGCGGGGTCGCGGCCCACTCGTGCTGGACGGCCACCGCGGCGTCGAGGGCGCGGACGGCGTCCGCCGGACTCGCGTCGGCGACGTCGGTGAGCGTGTCGCCGGTGGCGGGATCGTGGACGGGGAAGGTGGCGCCGTTCTCTGCGGCCACCCACTCCCCGCCGAGGAACAGTTCTGTCGGTACGGTCCGGATCAGTTCTTCGGGGTCCATGACCCACATCATGCGCTCCACGACCCGAGCGGGTTCCGAACCCGCCGGTAACTGCGGCCCCGCACTAGGCTCTGAATTCATGAGCGACGTGACTCGAACCGCACCGTGGCAGCAGCTGTCCCAGCACCGTTCGGAGCTCGAGGCGGTGGATCTGCGGGGGTTGTTCGCGGCGGATCCGGGGCGGGCGCAGCGGTTGTCGCTCACCGCCGGGGACTGGTACATCGACTACAGCAAGCATCGGATCACCGACACCACGGTGG